>JBFIDI010000048.1:0-18976 GCA_041581405.1 Burkholderiaceae bacterium | reverse complement strand
TTTCGTTGCCGCCGCCGTCCAGCACGGGGATGCTGGACAGGTCGACGTCCGCCAGCCGGGCCGGCGTCTTGCCGGCACAGTCGTTGTAGAGGTCCGAGGCCTTGGCGGCGGTCCGGAAATGGGTCTGTGCCGGAACCGTCCAGACCCGTCCGTCCTCCGACGTGATGCTGCCGACGGCGCTGATACGGCCTCTGCCGCCACAGTCGAACAGGCCGGCATCGACCTGCCGGGCCGGCCCGCGGGTGAAGCTGGGTTGCTGGGCCAGGACGGACGATGCCAGCAGGGCAAGGGTCAGGCCGAGGGTGAGGGCATGCATGGATCGGGCTCCCGAAGCGGATGGTGTCGGTGTGTGGCCCGAAGCTGCGTGCCATGCAACGGCGCCACGACACGCGGATACCGTCCATGGCCCTCGGGCCGGGCCATCAGTATGCCGCCTCAGGGTTGCCAGCGGAAACGCGCGAGCGTGTCCTCGCGCAGTTCGATGCCCAGGCCGGGCTTGTCCGGCACCTGGATGACACCCTGGTCCGGCCGGATCGGTTCGACCAGCAGCTCGGTGCGCAGCGGGTTGTCGGTGGCGTTGAACTCCAGATAGGGGCAGTCGCGCATCGTCGAGATGCAGTGCAGCGTGGCCGCCACCAGGATGTCGGTCGACCAGCAATGCGGGATGACACGCACGTTGCGCGCCTCGGCATGGGCGATGACGCGCAACATGGCCGATATGCCGCCCATGCGCGCGATGTCCGGCTGGATGATGCGCAGCTGCCCGCGGTCCATCAGGTCGATGTAGTCGAGTTCGTGCGAGGCCTTCTCGCCGGTCGCGATCGGTGTCGGCGACGCGGCCACGAGTTTGGCGAAACCGCCGAGGTCGTCGGGCGACAGCGGCTCTTCGAGAAAATACAGATCGTGCTCGGCATAGGCGCGCCCCAGGTACAAGGCATGGTCGAGCGGCACGGCGAATCCCATGTCGATCATGATGTCGAAGTCGGGGCCCAGCGCCGAGCGCAGTTGTTCCGCCACCCGGACATCGGACTTGCGGTCCTTGCCCAGTGCGCCCCAGCCGAACTTCATCGCGCGGTAACCGTTGGCCTTGTGGGCCAGTGCCAGCTCGATCGTGGCCTCCAGCGTAGGCTGCGACAGGTCAGATGCATACGCATGGTGGGCGCGTTTGCGCGCGCCACCCAGCAGCTGGTGCACCGGCAGGCCGACGCTCTTGCCCAGGATGTCCCACAGTGCCAGGTCGATGCCGGACAAGGCGTGCATCAGCAGGCCGCGGCGCCCGTAGGTCTGGCTGGCGCGGTACATCTTGTCCCACAGGCGGTTGATGTCACGGGGGTCTTCGCCGACCAGCACATGCCGCAGGCCTTGCGCCGAGACCGAATACAGGGGCGAGTCGATGATCGAGCGCGCCGCCAGCGGGTTGGTGTGCGCCTCGCCGATGCCGATGATGCCCGCGTCGGTCGACACGCGGATCACGCAGATGGTCTGGCACCCGTCGCCGATCTCCTGCACCTGCGGCAGGCGCAGCAGGATGGTCTCGACATCGGTGATCTTCATGATGGGGCTCCCTTGGCTTGGGGGGTCGTTGCCGCGCCGAGCTGGCGCTCGATCGCCGCCACCAGCGCCGCGCATTCGTCCTCGCTGGTGTCCCAGCGGCACACGAAACGCGCCAGCCGGGGACCCCGGCGCTGGAACAGGATGCCTTCGGCCTGCAGGCCTTCGAGGGCTTGCGCCGATGGCAGTTCGACGAACAACTCGTTGGCCTGCACCGGTGCGACCAGGCGGATGCCGGCCAGCGCGGTCAATCGCCGGGCGATGCCGGACGCCGCCGCGTTGGCCTGGCGCGCCAGCCGCAACCACAGGTCGTCTTCGACATAGGCCAGGATCTGCGCCGATGCGAACCGCATCTTGGACCAGACCAGCCCGGCCCGGCGCAGGTGAAAGCCGATGTTGGCGGCGACGTCCGGCGCAAACACCACGATGGCGTCGGTCAACAGGCCGCCGTTCTTGGTGACTCCCAGCGACAACACGTCGACACCGGCGCGCCAGGAGGCCTCGGCCGGCGAGCAGCCCAGCGTGGCCAGCGCGTTGGCGAAGCGGGCCCCGTCCATATGTACGGCGAGGCCGCGCGCATGGGCCACGCGACTGACATCGGCGATGTCTTCGAGACCGTACACCGCCCCCATGTCGGTGGCCTGGACCAGGTTGACGGCGGCGGGCTGGTTCTTGTGCGCCAGGCCGACGCCGGCGCCCTCGATCTCGCGCAGCAAGGCGTCCGCGGACACCTTGCCGTGTTCGCCGTCGACGGCCACGAGCTTGGTGCCGCCGCCGAAGAAACCGGTGGCGTTGCATTCCGAGGTGTTGATGTGGGCCAGCGCATGGCAATACACCGCGCCGAACGGCGTGCACGATGCCGCCAGGGCCACCGCATTGGCCGCGGTGCCGGTGGGAACCGGGTAGACCCGCAGCGGCGTCTCGAACACCTGCGCCAGCCGGGTCTGCAATTCGGCGGTCAGGGTGTCGCCGCCATAACCGAGTTCGGTGCCGGTGTTGACCGCATTCAGCGCGGCGATCATCTCGGGAGCGGCGCGGCCGCAGTTGTCGCTACGGAAATCGACGGTGGTGTGCGGCATGCTGGTTCAAGCTCCTCGCAGGTCCGATGGTGCGGCCACGCACGGAACCGGGCCGCTGCCGAGCCAGTATTGCACAGCGCGGCCCGGTGCCGTGCGAGTTGAGGAGGGTTCGCCGGGCCCGTTCGGCACGATGTTGTTTCATATCCGGCCGGATCGCGCAAATTGCCTGACAGGCGTGGTGGCGGACCCTAAACTGGGCGCCGTTCGCGCCGCAACGTCCGCGCGAACCGAGCGCACGACGGGTCGCCGCGGGGGCGATGTCCAGGCGAGCGCAGCAGCAAGGAGCATGCATGCCGACCTGCGAATTCATGTGCCACAACGGCGACATCGTGGCCTATCGCGATGCCCGTATCCACGCCTTTTCGGCGGTCGTCAAATACGGCCTCGGTGTCTTCGAGGGCCTGCGCGCATACTGGAATGCGCAGCAGCAACAGCTGTATGTGTTTCGGCTGGCGGAACATCTCGAGCGCCTGCGTTTCGGCATGAAGGTGCTGCGCTGCGACCGGATCTTCGAGGCCGCATTCCTCGAAGACTGCCTGATGCGCACCTTGCAGGCCAATGCGATCCGCGAGAACGCGCATATCCGCATGATCGCCTACATCGACGGCGACGACGAACTGACGGTCACCGGCCCGGTCGGACTGAGCATCGGCGTCGTCAAGCGTCCGTCCGCCGGCACGCTGCACAGCGGCGTGCGGGTGGCGGTCAGCTCGTGGCAACGCATCGCCGACAACGCCATGCCGCCTCGGGTCAAATGCACCGCCAACTATGTCAACAACCGCGCCGCGGAGATCACCGCGCGGCTCGACGGCCACGACGGCGTGTTGATGCTCGGCTCCGACGGCAAGTTGTCGGAGGCCGCCGGTGCCTGCGTATTCCTGGTGCGCCGCGGTGAACTCGTCACGCCGGACGCGAGCAGCGACATCCTGGAGAGCATCACCCGCGACACCGTGATCGAAACGGCGCGCGCCGTACACGGCCTGGTCGTGCACGAGCGGCGTGTCGATCGTTCCGAACTGCTGGCCGCCGACGAGGCCTTCTGGTGTGGTTCGGGCCAGGAGGTCGTGCCCATCGTCGCGGTCGACCGCCTGCCGGTCGGTGATGGACAACCCGGCCCGATCACGCGGCGCATCCAGGAGCACTATTTCCGGCTCGTGCGCGGCGAGATCGCCGACCATCCCGAGTGGCGCACGCCCGTATGGCCGGCGCCATGACACCAGATCACCGTCCCGACACCCGCCCCGACATCGTCGTGATCGGCGGCATGGCCGACTGGATGCTGGCCGAGTTGCGGTTGCGGTACCGCGTCCACGACCTGGCCGTCGCCACCGATCGCGCGGGCCTGCTCGCCCAGGCCGCGCAGGCCCGCGCCGCGGTGACGACCGGCGCGGTCGGCATCGATGCCGATACCGTGCGCCAGTTGCCGCGGCTGGCCATGCTGGCCTGCTTCGGCACTGGTTACGACAAGGTCGATCGGGCCGCGCTGGAGCAGCGCGGCATCCAGTTGAGCAACACACCCGGCGTCGTCGCCACCTGTGTCGCGGATCACGCCATGGGCTTGCTGATTGCGCTGGTGCGGCGCATCGCGCACGCCGACCGGCTGGCCCATGCCGGTGTCTGGGGCAAACCGGTCATCGGGCTGACCACGCGGGTGTCGGGCAAGCGCCTGGGCATCCTCGGGCTGGGCGACATCGGCGCGCGCGTGGCGCAACGCGCGGCCGGGTTCGAGATGCCGATCGGTTACCACAACCGGCAGCCGCGCGTGGGTGTGGCGCACAGCTATTTCACGTCCGTGCGCGAACTCGCCGATTGGGCCGACTGCCTGGTCGTGGCCTGCCCGGGTGGCGACGCGACGCGGCATCTGGTCGATGCGGCGGTGCTCGATGCGCTCGGCCCGCAGGGTGTGCTGGTCAACGTCGCGCGTGGCTCCGTCGTCGACGAGTCTGCGCTGGCCGCCGCGCTTGCGACCGGTCGACTGGGCGGCGCTGCACTCGACGTGTTCGACCACGAGCCGGGCATACCGGAGGCGCTGGCGGGCTTCGACAACGTCGTGTTGACCCCGCATCTCGCCGGCAGCACCCGCGAGACCTGGCGCGACGCCTTCGACCTCATGTGTGCCAACCTGGCGGCTTTCCTCGCCGGGGAGCCGCTGTCGACACCGGTGCGCTGAATACACCGGGTGGGGGTTGTTGCCGGGTGTTCAGCCTTCGCAGTCGGTGCCCAGGTGGAACAGGCAGTCGCCACGCCGCGTGAGCCCCGGCACGCGTTTGCAGATCACCAGTCCGTCGTGTTCGAAGCGGGCCAGCGCCGGTTCGCGCCAGGGCGTGGCCTGGTCATGGATACGCGCGGCCGGCTGGCCGGCCTGCACCGTGTCGCCGAGTTCGACCAGGGGTTCGAACAGGCCGTCTTCGGGCGCATAGACGTAGTAGTCGGCACCGAGCACCTCGAGCAGCCGGGTTGGCGGCGCGGGTTCGGCAGGGGCTTCGGACAACACGCCCAGGCGGTGCAGCACCCGGCGCAGCCCGCCTTCACAGGCCCGCAGCGCCGCCGGCGTGACCTGGCCGCCGCCGGCCAGCTCGGTACCGATGTGGCGCACCCCCTTGCGCGCGGCGGCGGCCGACGAGGTCTGGTCGGCGCCCTGCGCGGCGTTCGCCAGGTAGGTGATCGGTGCACCGAAGGCGCGCAGGAGCGCGACCGTCTCGGCCATCACGGCCGGATCGGCGTTGCGGCGCGCCAGTGCCGACGGCACGTAGGTCAACGAGCTGCCGCCCGAATGCAGGTCGATCAGCACCTGCACGCGGGGCAGGATCGTCTCTTCGATGAACCATGCGATCTGCGCGGTGACGCTGCCGTCCGGGTTGCCCGGGAAACTGCGATTGAGGTTGCCGTCGTCGATCGGCGAGGTGCGACTGCCGGCGATGGCGGCGGGAAAGTTCGCTGACGGCAATACGATCAGCCGGCCTCGGATCTGGCCGGGCTCCAGCGCGCGGATCAGCTTGCCCAGGGCGACCTGTCCCTCGTATTCGTCGCCATGGTTGCCGGCCATCAGCAACACGGTGGGGCCGTCGCCGTGGGCGATCACGGCGACCGGGATCGGGATGAAGCCGTAGGCGGAGCGGTGCACCGAATGCGGCAGGCGGATGAAGCCGGTGCGTTTGCCGCTACCGGCAAACAGGTCGAATTCGGGCGTCAGGCGTGAAGTCATGGGAATCCCTCGGTCTCCTCAGGAGAAGTGACAGGCGCTGGCGTGGCGCTCGCCGACCGTTCGCAACACCGGCACCTCGGTGCGGCAACGCGCCTCGGCCTGCGGACAGCGGGTATGGAAATGGCAGCCGGCCGGCGGGTTCGCGGGGCTGGGGATTTCGCCCGCCAGCGGTATCGGCACCGAGCGCCGGCGCGGGTCCGGCAGCGGCACGGCCTGCAGCAGCGCGCGTGTGTACGGATGGCGCGGGTGGGCATACAGCGCGGCCTTGTCGGCGATCTCGACGATGCGCCCCAGGTACATCACGGCCACCCGGTCGGCCATGTGCTTGACCACGCCCAGGTCGTGCGCGATGAACAGGTAGGCCAGCCCGAACCGTTCCTGCAGGTCCTGCATCAGGTTGATGATCTGGGCCTGGATGGAGACGTCGAGCGCCGACACCGGTTCGTCGCAGACGATGAAGCGCGGGTTCAGCGACAACGCGCGTGCGATGCCGATGCGCTGGCGCTGGCCGCCGGAGAACTCGTGCGGGTAGCGACCGGCATACGCCTGCGGCAGGCCGACCAGTTCGAGCAACTCGCGCACCCGCTCGGCGCGATTCGCGATGCCGTGGATATACAGTGGCTCGCCGACGATCTGTGCCACCGTCATGCGCGGATCGAGCGCGCTGAAAGGATCCTGGAAGATGATCTGCATCTGCCGGCGCCGCTGGCGCAGCTGCTCCGCGTCCAGGGCCAGCAGGTCCTCGCCGGCGAATTGCACCGAGCCGGCGGTGGGCTCGAGCAGGCGCAACACCAGCCGCCCGGTCGTCGTCTTGCCGCAACCCGACTCGCCCACCAGCGCCAGCGTCTCGGACTCGGCCAGGTCGAAGTCGACGCCGTCGACCGCGCGTACGGCGCCGGCGGGTTTGGGAAACAAGGCCCCCTTGAGGATGGGGAAGTGCTTGGTCAGACCGCGCACCTGCAGCAGCGGGGCCTGCGTCATGGCGCCTCCCGCGGCTGCGCCGGTTCGATCCGCCAGCAGGCTGCGCGATGGCCGTCGCCCAGGTCGCGCGACAGCGGCACCTGCGCGCGGCAATCGTCGCCCGCCTGCGGACAACGGGGGTGGAAGCGGCAGCCGGACGGCATGGCACTGAGTGGCGGCACGGCGCCCGGTATGACCGCCAGCCGTTCGCGCGCATGTTCGAGCGAGGGAATACTCTCGAGCAGCAGCTGCGTGTACGGATGGGCCGGCGCGTCGAACAGGGTCTGGACCGGGCCTTGTTCGACGATGCGCCCGCCATACATCACCAGCACCCGGTCGACCGTCTGCGCGACGACGCCGAGGTCGTGCGTGATCAGCACCAGGGCCATGCCCAGGCGGGTCTGCAGTTCGCGCAGCAGCGCCAGGATCTGGGCCTGGATGGTCACGTCGAGTGCGGTCGTCGGTTCGTCGGCGATCAAGAGCTTGGGGTTGCAGGCCAGCGCGATGGCGATCATCACCCGTTGGCGCATGCCGCCGGAGAGTTCGTGCGGATATCGGTCCAGCCGGGCCTGCGGGTCGGCGATGCCGACCTGGCGCAGCAACTCCACGCAACGCACACGTGCCGCCGCGGTATCGAGCCCGAGATGCACCTGCAGCGACTCGGCGATCTGCCGGCCCACCGTGAACACCGGGTTGAGCGCGGTCATCGGCTCCTGGAAGATCATCGCGATCTCGCGGCCACGTACCGCATTGAGCGCCGACTCGGACAAGGCCAACAGGTCGCGCCCGCTATACGTCACGTGACCACTCACCGTGCCCGGTGCCAGGCCGAGCATGGACAAGGCGGTCAGCGACTTGCCGGAGCCGGACTCGCCGACGATGCCCAGCGTCTCGCCCGGTGCCAGCTGGAAGGACACGTCGTCGACTGCGACCTGGTTGCCGTCGAACGCGACGCGCAGATGCTCGACCGACAGCAGTGGCTCAGCCATGCTGGACCCTCAACCGCGGATCGAGCACGTCGCGCAGGCCGTCGCCGAGCAGGTTCAGGCCCATCGCGGTGAGCGCGATCGCCAGGCCCGGAAACAGCGCGATCAGCGGCGCCTCGCGCAGATAGGCCTGGCCTTCGGCGATCATGTTGCCCCAGCTCGGTGTTGGTGGGGGCGGGCCGACGCCAAGGAAACTCAGGATCGACTCGGCCAGCACGGCATACGCAAAGATGAAGGTCAGCTGCACGATCAACGGCGCCAGGCTGTTGGGCAGGATATGGCGCCAGATGATCCAGCCGTGGCGCGCGCCACTGGCCACGGCGGCCTGCACGTAGTCCATCTCGCGCACCACCAGCACGGTGCTGCGCACGATGCGTGCGGTGCGCGGCGTATACACCGCCGACAGCGCCAGCACCGCATTGATGGCCGAGGGGCCGAGCGCGGAGGCGATGGCGATCGCCAGCAGGATGGCCGGGAAGGCCATCAGCGCATCCATGAACCGCATCAGCGGGCCGTCGAGCCGCTTGAAATAACCGGCCAGCAAGCCGATCAGCGTGCCGGCCACGCCGGTGGCCAGCACCACGGCAAAACCGATCGACAGGGACAGGCGCGCGCCATGGGTCAGGCGGCTCCAGATGTCGCGCCCGTAGTTGTCGGTGCCGAGCAGGAACTGCCACTCCGGCGTGCGGAAGCGGGCGCGCACGTTCATCTTCTCCGGTGCCGCCGTGGCCAGCAGGTCGGCGAACAGCGCCATCGCCAGCACGATGCCGAACAGGATGATGCCAGTCACGAACAGCTTGTGGCCGAGCAGGCGCCGCCACAGGCTGCGGCCGGTGGCCAGCGGCACCGCCGCCTCGGCGTGCGCCGAAGCCGTTGCGGGCGCCATGGTGTCAGGAGCGGCCATCGTGCTTGACCCGCGGATCGATCACCGCGTACAGGAGGTCGACCGCCAGGTTGAGCAGCACCAGCACCGTGGCCGTCACCAGCAGCCCGCCCTGGATCACCGGATAGTCGCGGCTGAAGATCGCGGTGGCGAGCAGCCGGCCCATGCCGGGGATCGAATACACCGTCTCGATCACCACCGAGCCCGACAGCAGCAGGCCGAAGCTGATGCCGATCACGGTCACGACCGGGACCATGACGTTGCGCAGCGCATGCTGACCGACCACCATGCGCACCGGCAGCCCCTTGGCGCGTGCGGTGCGCACGTAATCCTGGCGCAACACCTCGAGCATGGTGGCGCGGGTGATGCGTGCGAGCAGTCCGATCTGCAGCAAGGCCAGCGAGATGCCCGGCAGGATCAGGCTGCGGACCCAGCCGATGGGACTGTCGGCGAACGGCGTGTAACCGCCGGCTGGCAGGACGTCGAGCCAGACACCGAAGGACACGATCAGCATCAGGCCGAGCCAGAAGTTGGGCACCGACACGCCGATCAGCGCCACCACGAGCACGATCTGGTCGATGACGGTATTGGCCTTGAGCGCGGCGATGACGCCCAGCGGCACGCCGATGGCCACGGTCAGCGCCAGCGCAAAGCCGGCCAGCGCCAGCGTGACCGGCAGCCGCTCCAGGATCGCATCGGTGACGGAACGGTTGAGCAGCAGTGACTGGCCCAGGTCGCCGCGCAACATGCCGCCGTACCACTCGAGCAGGCGTACGCCGAACGAACGATCCAGGCCCAGTGCGCGGCGCACCTGCTGGATTTCGGCGTCCGAGGCGTTGGAGCCGGCGATCATCAGTGCCGGGTCGCCCGGCACCAGTTGCATGATCGACGCCGAGATCAGCGTGACCAGCAGCAGCACCGGTATCGCGCTGAGCAGTCGTCGCAGGACCAGTTCAGCCATGATGGTGATCCGGTCGCGGGCCGGTACGGCGCACCAGCAGCGTCACGCGCCGTCCTGCGGCGACGGGTCGGGTCGGAGCCCTCAATCCTCGATCCGCACGTTCCACATGCGCGGGATCCGGTAGGGTACGAAACCCTTCACCTTGGAGCCGGATGCCTGCTTGCGGGTGAGGTCGCCGAACTTCAGGAACAAGACCTGGTCGTAGACCCGTTCCTGGAACTTGGCGAAGGTGGCCTTGCGCGCTTCGGGTGTGGCGCCGGCAATGAGGTCGGCGTACAGGCCGTCGATCACCGGGTCGGCCGTGATCTGGTTCTTTTGCGGGCTGACCACGTCCTTCATGGCGGCGAACGGCCCGACCGAGGGGCCGGTTCCCTGCCCGGTGAACCAGAGGTTCCAGGCATTGCCGTCCTTGCGGCGCGCCATCGCGGTGGCCCAGTCGAACACGTCGACCCGCACCTTGAAGCCGACCGCCTTGAGTTGCTCGGCGGCGACCTGTGCCGCCTTGTACATGGTCTGGTAGCTGGAGTTCGTGATGATGACGAGTTCCTCGCCCTTGTAGCCGGCCTCGGCCAGCAGCTTTTTGGCACCGGCCGGATCCTTCTTGTTGTAGTACTGCGCGCCGGCGGTCACGTAATAGGGGTTGCCCGGGTACTGCAGGCCGGGCTGCAGCACATAGGCGCCATCGGTGGCGATCTCCATGATTTCTTCCATGTCCAGCGCGATCTGGAGCGCGCGCCGGATCTTGTTGTCGTTGGTCGGCGCCTTGGAATGGTTGACCCAGGCGCCGTGCAGCCACCAGTTCTTCAGGTCGTACAGCGTCAATGCCTTGTTGCCGGCCAGGCGCTTGGCCGACTCGATCGGCAGGTCCTCGATGATGTGGAACTGCCCGGCCTCGAGGCCGGCCACGCGGGCGCCCGGATCCTTGACCAGCTTGAAGTCGACCTGGTCGAAGAAGATCTCCTTGCGGCCGGCGAAGCCGTCGGTCCCCTTGTAGCGCGTATCGGGCTGGTAGTCGGCGAACCGCTTGAGCCGGATATGGCTGTCGGGCTGCCATTCGACGAATTGCAGCGGCCCGGTGCCGATCAGGTCGATCTTGCCGCCCTCCTTGTCGCGCTGGCTGGCCGGCAGGATGGCCAGCGGCGTCACGAAGCTGGACATCTCGTCGAGAAATACCGGCACCTTGCGCGACAGGCGCAGCACCACGGTGTACGGGTCGGGGGTCTCGATCGCGCTGACCGGTGCCAGGATCACCTTCTGCAAGGCGACCCGCTGGTAACGCTCGAACGAGGCCTTGACGTCGGCCGAGGTCATTTCCTGGCCGTTGTGGAACTTGATGCCGCGGCGCAGCGTGAAGGTGTAGCTCAGGCCGTCCGGGCTTTCGGTGATCTTGTCGGCCAGGTCGGGCACGATGGCGTTGTTCTCGTCACGCGTGACCAGGGTCTCGAACATGTGCATGGCCACGTTGCGGGTGGAGACCGAGGTGGAGAAATAGGGGTCGAGCGTGGGCGGCGGCGCTTCCTGGGCGAACACCAGCATCGGGGCGCGTTTTTGCGCCAGGGCGTGGCCCGCCGAGGCGATGGCGCACATGCCGATGGCGCAGGCCAGGGCCCATTGCCGGATGGGTGGGAAGCGCAAGGCTGCGTCGCGGTTCGGTGCACTCGTCATGATGGCTCCTTCTGGAACAGGGTCGCGTGGTTCCCGCAGGCCCGCAGCAGCATGGACTCCGCGGTCACCGGGATCGAGGCGAACGGGGCTCGCGGTTCATCATAGGCACGCAGCATCCCATCGCTGCGGCAGTTTCGGGGGATGAAACAACATGTGGGCAGTTGCCGCCCCGGCGCCGTTCGCCAGCCTCGAGAACATCCCCGGGCAGGGACTCGACGAGTCAGGTCTGGATCGATCGGACGACCGGGCGTCGTGCCGGATGCCGGATCGCTACGCCGGTGCGCGCGGATCCGTATCGCTCAGGTCACCCGGACCTCGACCTCCATGCCCGCGAACGCGTCGGCCGCACCGGCATAACTGCCCGAGACCGGCATCAGCAGCGTGATGTCGCGGGCCACGGCGACCGGGATCAGGTTGAATCCGCCGATGCTGCGATTGGTCGGATCGAAGTTGATCCATCCCGCGCCCGGCACGTAGACCTCGGCCCAGGCATGGGTGGAGCCGGAGCCGGAGGAACCCGTCGCACTGCCGTGCGGATCGTACAGGTAACCCGACACGATCCGGGCGCCCATGTCCAGGCTGCGGACCGCCTCGGCGAACAGGATGGCGAAGTCGCGGCACGAACCCCGTCCGCGGTCGAGCGATTCGAGCGGAGTCTGTGTACCTTCGCTTTCGCGCACTTCGTATTGCAGGGATTCGGCCACGCCGTGGCTGATCGCCTTGAGCAGTTCCAGCGTGTCGGGTGCGGCGCCGCGCACGAACGAGCGGGCCCACTGCTGCAGGCGTCCCATCGGGTCGAGGTATTGCTGGAGCGCGAGCGCGCCCAGGTCGGCGCGATCGTCGTTCGAATAGAAAAACGGGAAATGGTGGGCCGTCGCCGCAATATTGAAGATCGGCCAGGGGTTGGCGGTGAGGTTCAGTTCGAGGCTGCTCTCGATCCGCAAGGTGTCGGTCGTGCCGGTGAACGACGCGGTGGCGACGGCATTGCCCGCGACATCGTGCGCCCATGTGATCGTCGCGTCGGGTGACACCGTCAGGTCGTGCGACACGAGTTGCAGTTCACGGCTCTCCCGGGGGCGCAACATCAGCCGATGCGGACCCAGGCTGACCGCGGTGCGGTAGTGGTAGAGCGTCGTGTGGCGGATACGGGTGTGGGTCACGGTGGTGCGAGGCTCCTGGACGGAGTCCAGCGTACCACTTCAGGCGCGAGCAAGCGGCCCGGGCGCGGCCGACCGGGCCTGCCTGCGGCTGCCGGCATGCAGGATTGCGGTGATGACGGCAAAAAATGCGAGATGCAGCACGAACTTCTCGTCCAGGGCGAGGTTCAGCGCAGGCAGGTTGCCGAGGTCGAGTCGCTGGACGGAGACCCACTGGACGATGATGGCATTCGCAGGCGGCGCGATCACGGTCGTGACCCACCCGAAAGCAAGAGTCCCCAACACCATCCACGGCCATCGCGTGGCCGTGATCACGAGCAGGCCGCTCATCAGTCCGTACGCCACCGACACCGCCAGGTGGGCGAACCATGCGATGGCCCAGGCGGGTGCGGCGCTCCAGCCGCCCAGTTTCTGATACGCGGCCGCATGGCGACTGGTCAGCGGGTCCATGCCGAACAGGGGTTGTACAAGAATGAACAGCACACCCACCACGAGGCCGAGCAGGCCCGCCAAGAGCAGCAGGCGTGTCGAGCGCATGTTTCCGGCCTTGTCCGGGGCCGTGGGTGGGGTTGTCACGATGGGTTGTGTCATGGCGGTTTTCATATGGATCGGGCGAGCAAGCGGATGTCGCCGGGAGGGATGGTCGATCGCGATGCGGCGCGGCGGTTCCGGAGGCCGGGCCCCGTCGTGATCGGCGAGGGACGAGAAACGAGGGGCGAGGGGTCGACGCGCCGCAGGCGACGTCGCTCACGGAGCCGGAGTTGCCTCCTGCGGCATGCGTGCCAGTTGCTCCAGGATGCGGGTGAAGCTCTCCACCCCCTGCGCACCGCTGACGAGGTGGCGGTGGTTGAAGACCACCGCGGGCACGCCCTGGATGCCTCGGCCGAGCCACAACTGCTCGGCTTCGCGTACGGTGTCTGCGAACCGCTGGTCCCGCAGGACGGCCAGCGCCTCGACGCGGTCCAGCCCGATCTCGGCGGCCACATCGGCCAGCACATCGTGATCGGACAGGTTGCGCCGGTGGGTGAAATGGGCCGAGAACAAGGCCATCTTCAGCTCGTGCTTGCGCCTGTGCCGGTCGGCCCAATGCAGCAACTGGTGCGTGTCGAAGGTGTTGTGCATGCGCATGTCGTCGGTGTAGCGGAATTCGAAGCCCACCTCGGCGCCGGCCTGCGTCATGCGGATGCGGCTGGCGTCCGACTGTTCCTTCGTCGCTCCGTATTTTTCGGCGACGTGCTCGCGCACGTTCTGGCCTTCGGGCGGCATGTCGGGGTTCAGCTCGAACGGGTGCCATCGAATCTCGTGCGGGGTTCCGGTGGCCTCCAGCGCCATGGCGAGTTGCCGGTAGCCGATGACACACCAGGGGCACATCACGTCCGACACGATGTCGATCTGGAGCTTGGGCGTTGTTTCAGTCATGGTCGGGTCTTTCATGGTGGTGCGGCACGCTGCGGCCGCTGTCGGGAATCGATGAGACCTTGTCGAACGGCGGCAACACGGCAGGCCTGGTTTCGTGGGTGCCCGTGGCTTCGGGGCCCGCCTGGAGCAGGCCCGGGCGCCAGGTCCGCGTCGCCTGCGACCGTCAGGCGACCGCGGTGGCCTTGTGCCATTCGAACGCCTTGAACCGGGCATCGACCGGCGTACGGGTCAGGTGGTTGGTGTAGTTCGACATGACCTTCTGCGCCACGCCCAGCACCACTTCGAGGATATGGCGCCGGGTGAAGCCCGCGTCGATGAACGCCTGCACCTCGTCCGCGTCCACGTGGCCCCGGCCGCGCACCACGCTCAGCGTGAAATGGCGCAGCGCTTCCAGGCGGGCGTCGGGCAGCGCCGTCTCGTTGCGCAGCGCCTCGGTGATCGCGTCGTCGACCTTCATCATCCTGGCAATGCCGGTGTGGGCGGGCACGCAGTAATGGCAGGCGTGTTCGACGTTGATGGTCTGCCACACCACGGTGAGTTCGTCCTTGTCGAAGCTGGAGTTCATGAACTGCTTGTGGGCAAAGTTGTACGTCTCGAGCAGGCCCGGCGCTTCGGCCATCACCGCATGCAGCCCGGGCAACATGCCGTTGGTCTTGCGGGACTCGCCCAGCAGCGCCTTGCTGGCCTCGGGGGCGGTGGTCTCGTCGTGCAACTGAAATTCGATCATCGAAAGCTCCGGTCAGGGTGGCGGGTGCGCAGACCCGCCATGGATAGGGGTTGGGGACAGGCACGTGTCACGCGACGCAGAAGCGGGTGGGCCGCGTCATGCCGCGCAACATGTGCTGCATCGTCTTGGGCGATCGCTGCACAACCGCGGCCTTGGCCTGTGGCTGTGTCTGCGATCTTGTTTGGATCAAGTGGTTTAAATGTAGTCGAGCACGCGCCGACGCTTGAGTCGCGGTTGCGAAGACCCTGTGCGCGTTGGGGCCAACGCCGCTCAGCGCAGCAGGCGCTGCGCCTGCGCGGCGATGGTCTTGAGCGAAGCCTCGTCGAACACGCCGCGGCCCAGCACGCGGATCGCCACCACCATGCCCGTCAGCCCCTTGGCCGTGGCTTCGGGTTCGATGGCGAGGGAGATCTGCTGGCGTGCCTGGCCCACCTCGATGCAGCGCCGAAAGAAGGCCTGCAGTTCGCGCATGCCATTGCGGACAATGCCGTTCACCGCTTCACCGTGCGTCGCCAGGTCGGACGCCGTGTTCACGAGGAAGCAGCCTTTCCTGTCGGGGTCGGCCAGGGTTTCGGCCACCAGGCCGTCGAACAATGCCGCGATGGCGCGCAGCGGATCGTCGATCGCCTCCAGCTCGGCCAGCAGCGCGCGGCGGTGTTCCTTGTCGTATTTTTCCAGCGCCTTGATGAACAGCGGCTCCTTGCCGCCGAAGGCGTTGTAGAGGCTGCCCCGCGTGATGCCCGTGCCGGCGATCAGGTCGGCCATGGAAGCGGGCTCGTAACCCTTCTCCCAGAAGATGTGCATCGCCCGGCCGACGGCGGCGTCTTCATCAAATGTCTTTTCCCAGGGCATGGCGTCGCCTTTGGCGTTCAAAGCAAAGACTTATCCTAGCATGTCTGAACCGATCGGTCCATACCCGGCATGCATGGCGACGCGGGCGCGTGGTCGGAGAATTTTCCGCCTTGTAGATCGACGCGGTGCGGGCCATCGCGGCAATACCCGGCGTTGCCAGGTGGTAGTTGCCTGCGCGAAATACCCACGTTCCTGAAGCAATTCGCGATTGATGTTTTGTAGCACTTTAATGCTACATTTGACGCGAACGTGATCAAGGAACTGAAATGGCAACCACCACCATCCGAATCGATGACGATCTCAAGTCACGGGTCGCCATGGCTGCGGAGATCGCAGGCAAGACAACCCATGCGTTCATCCTCGACGCAATATCCGAGATCGTGGAACAGGTGGAACTCGACGCTCAATTCCATGCGCTCGCAGAGCGACGATGGGCAAACATCGTGACGACAGGCAAGACAGTGTCATGGGACGCGGCCAAGGACCATCTGGCGGCCCGGGCGCGTGGAGAACGCTCCAGACCGCCTGCAGCGCGAAAGCCGGGTGTTTGACGCGCGGCAGTCATGTCGCGTATCGAAACCGCGCCGGAAGTCCTTGACGACTTCGACCGATTCCTGGACCACATCGCGCAGTTCGACATCGGTTCTGCTCCGGAGCGAATCGCCGAGATCGTCGAGGCGGTGCAGATTCTTGCCAACCATCCTTTGGTGGGCCGTCCGGTGCGAGGCGGCATGCGGGAATTGGTCATCGGGCGCGGTTCGCGCGGTTACGTGGCCTTGTACCGATACGTGGCGCAAATCGACACGGTGTTTCTACTTGCGGTACGCAGCCAGCGGGAGTCAGGGTACAAGCGGGGAAGTTGAACTGGTCAGGCAAAACCGGTTGTCTACGAATGGCACAGTGGGAGGGCGATGGAAGTGCGCCCATTTGATTTGTAGCCAGGTGAAGATCGCTCGCACGCAAACCCGCAGAAGTTCTGGATGATCGCCGGGATCAAACGTCTGCTCTTCGACTTCATGGTGCCTGCGTGCCAGCACTGTGCAGTGGGCGTCGGCAGTCTGGCGAAGCCGGTTCCTTGTCGCGCCACATCGATCGACGGCCATCGACCCGTTGCTGACTTACGCCGCAGCAATCTGATTACCCGTTGTGCAGCGAATGCGGCCGGTCGCCACTAGACGTCGAATGCTCGGTAAAGGATCGTTTTCGGACACCTGCTGGGGCCCCACTGGACATCCGCTTCTACCGGATAGGGAAGGTCGGCGATCTCGACCCCAGTGGTCGTCAGCGCAGCGAAGACATCTAGATGTCGATCCATGGCGCCGCGTCGTGTTCGCTCACCTTCAAACCGACGAGTTTCTTTCGGTCATTGGACTCGTGGCGCCTCACCGAATTCTTGAGATCGTCGCGAGAGAGGATCTGGAAAAAGATCGGGGAACGATCGTCGCCTGCAGCGTCCTCTCGGGCTAGCCCACCTTGCACATCCTTTGTAAACTAAATCAACATTTAGTTGCAATTAGCCGCAAGGCAACTACGGGGGATGGGATCGATGATCAATCAGATCGACATAGGCAGCTTTGGCAGCTTTCAGGGTTTGGAGTGGAAGAAGACCGTCCGAGACAGCGGCAAGAACGTCAAGCCATTCCAGCGTCTAAACATTCTCTATGGGCGCAACTACTCAGGCAAGACCACCCTGTCTCGCGTCTTCCGTTCGCTGGAGACCCGCAAACTTCCGCTGAACTACGTTGGCTCTTCCTTCACGGTGTATGGGGAGAAAGGCAATGTTGCCCACACTGGGCTTGCAGAGCACAGCTACGACGTGCGGGTCTACAACCGCGACTTCGTCACCGACAACCTTAGCTTCCTAGTCAATCAGGAGATCGGGGGTGTCATCAAGACCTTCGCCATCGTCGGTGAGCAGAACAAGGAGATTGACGACGCCATCGCTGCGATTGAAGCTAGGCTTGGCAGCGTGGAAGGTAAGGCGGGCCTTCGGTTTGACTTGGAAGCCAAAAGACAAGAGCGCGATCGCACCAAGTCTGCTCACACCACAGCGTCCAATGGGTTGGACGACAAGCTGCGCTCGCATGCCGCCGAGAAGATCAAGAAGAACCCGAACTTTCGCAGCCCCGTCTACAACATCGAGCACATCAGACGTGACATTGCCACGACCAGCAAGTCAGGCTTCGTCGCTCTCACGACCGAGGAACAAGCAGGTCGGATCAAGCTGCTCCAGCAAGAAGCGCTACCCGACATCACAGACACCTTGGTTGTCGCTCTCAAGCTGGACTCGTTGACGGCCGCTGCAGAACCGTTATTGTCCAAGACGATCACGCCAACCAAGGCCATTGAGGAACTGCTTAAGGACAGCGCCCTGCAACTCTGGGTGAAGCAAGGTATGGGGCACCACCGCGAGAAGCGGAGCACCTGCGCCTTTTGCCGACAGGATCTGCCGCACGACATTTGGCAGGTGCTCGATGAGCATTTCAGCAAGGAGTCTGGCGACCTGGAAGCTTCCTTGGACGTGGCAATCACATCAGTCACGAATGAGATTGGCACCATCGCTGGACTCAACACCTTCACGGGTACGCAGTTCTATGCTGACGAGCGCACCGCGTTTGAAGTCAGCAGCAAAGCCCTGTCTCAAGCACTGGCCGTCTACAAGAAGGATCTGGAGGCGCTGAAGAAGTCGCTTGAGACTCGGAAGAACAACCTGTTCCAGCCGGCAGCTCTTAAGACTCCCTCCCTTGACGCCCAGGCAATCACAAAGCATGTTGCCGACATCAATGCACTGATCGCTAAGAGCAATAGCAAGACTGCCACGCTAGAAAAGGACAAGACCGCTGCCAGAGAAGCCCTTCGCCTGGCTGACGTGTTCGCCTTTGCTGACGCCATCAACTATGACAAGGAGCTTGGCCGGATCGCCACCCTCAAGACCACCTCCGATACGGCAGGCACCGCCTTCACTGATGCGGAAAAAGAGATCCGGGATGCCGAGACTGAAGTCCAAGCTTTGCGGGCTAAACAGAAGGATGAGCGCAAGGGGGCGGAACGAGTCAATGCACTGCTAAACAACTTCTTCGGCCATGACGGAATTAAGCTGGAAGCTCGTGACGGCGCGGACAAGGCCACCGTCAAGTTTGAGATCACCCGCAATGGCAAGTCGGCATACAACCTCAGTGAAGGCGAATGCAGCCTGATCGCCTTTTGCTACTTCATTGCCAAGCTTGATGACCCTGAGAGCAAGGGAAGAGAGCTGATCATCTACATTGACGATCCAATCTCAAGCTTGGACGGAAATCACATCTTCTTCATGTTCAGTTTGATTGAAAGCTTGATCACCAAGCCAGTGAAGAAGCCAGATGGCTCAAATTCGTACCGCTACAAGCAACTGTTCATCTCCACGCACAATTTGGACTTCCTGAAGTACCTCAAGCGCCTTTCCATTCCGATGAAGAAGCTGCCAGCAGCTGAGGGGGTAAAGGCAAAGAGTGTCAGTGATCATGAACACTTCATGATTGAGCGAAACGGCGC
>JBFIDI010000047.1:0-19085 GCA_041581405.1 Burkholderiaceae bacterium | reverse complement strand
GCACAGGCCGGGATCGAAATACCGTCGATCGACTGGGCCACGGCTTTTTCGAGGCTGCTCGACCTGGGCGGCGTGCGGCCAAGCGACGGTCGCGTATCGACTGCGTTGGTGGTCGTGGTGCTGGGGGGCACCTGTGTCCTGCTCGGTCGGCTGCGCCGACTGCCAGCCGACTTTCTGTTGCCGTTGGCACTTCTGGCGGCAGTGTCTGTCTTCATCATGGTGCAACGCCCGCTGATGGCGCTCTCCGATTGCTGCCGCGTGCCGTTTGCGGGAACACTGGCCTATTATGCGGACCGCTTTTCGCATCTCTGGGGCGTGCTCGTGGTGCTGGCCTTCGTGTTGGTGACGGGGCGTCGAATAGCCCCATCGCAGGCCGGTGTTCGACCGGGCCGGCGCGCCCCGTTGCTGCGTCTCGGATTGCTGGTTCCCGCTTGCATCATGGCCGGCTATATCGCCGTCGACATGCTGCGCTCTCCGATGCAACTGACGCTGGGCACGATTCGCGAACAGACCGATCTGATGCGTGTCTGGTCCTACCTGCATGAGCAGGCACGAAGCGCCGAGGAGCGTGTGTGCATCGAGCCCACGTTCAACGGGTATCAGGTGAACGGAGACGGCATGTGGGCAGGATCGAAGACCCGGCTCACCCACGTGTTCGACCTGACTCCACTGTTCGCGCCGGGTGTACCGGTGGTCGGGGGGTCGATGTACGTGAATCGATTCAATGAGCGATACATGGGGCGAAGCAGTACGTTCCTGGGCGTGAACCCTGCGCGGGACGTGAACGCCCAGATCAGCGTGCGCGATCGAATGGCGACGCTGCGTTGCCGTTTTGCGATCGCCCATAGCGAGCCGGTACGCCAGCTGCTTTCCGCGGTGCCCGGATTGCAGTGGACGCTCGATGCGGGGGGGCTGACCGTGTTTCGCAATGACGTCATGCCGCCGGCACAGCGTGTCCGGCTGGTCCAGCAAGGCACGGCGCGGGTTCGTGTCATGGTGCCGGACGCCGGCGCGCAGCATGTGCTGCTGCCGATGGCGTATGGCGCGCAATGGCGTGCGATGGCCGGTGACAAGGACGTGTCGCTCGATGAACACGATCGGCTGTTGCGCCTGTCTCTTCCTGCTGACTGGACCGGTGGAGAGGTCTTGCTGCAGTTCGGGTCAGGGCGCGCGCGACAGGTTTCACTGCTGGTGGCGGCCGCCGGGCTGGGGCTCTCACTGACCATCGCAGCGACGGTTGGGTGGCGCCGCCGACGTCGCATGCCCATGCGGCAGGGGTCGACGCATCTGGACAGGGATGGCATTGCGCCGTCCAGGTGACAACCCGCCGCGCGGGCTGTGATCGTAGCGTCTTGCCGAGCGCCTGGTTCGCGACGACCCGACACAGGCAGGTGGCATAGGGCGCCCATGGGGCCGCACGAGGAGTCGTCACGGCATCGACAGCGCGAGTCCTGCCGGCGGCCTGCGGATCCGCACGAACGGCTGCGGATTGCCCGGTAGCACGACACCGTCGACAAGTGCCGCCGGTTCGCTGCGCATTCCCGGCACGTAGTGGTATTTGAGAACCACCGTCTCCCCGCTCAGGTTGGCCAGTTCGAGGCGATTGGGCGACCGTCCGACGACGTTCCCGCGCCCCTCGATGAAGTAGCTGTGCGGCGCATCGACCTTGTACAAGGCAAGGCCATGCGCTTGCGCCAGCAGCGACAGTTCCGGCAATTGCGCGATGTACGCCCGGGCATCGCTCGAGTGCACCAGCATCCAGCCGACGTTGTACAAGCCAAGGTACTCCCGGAACTTTCCGACCGGCATGTTGCCGAGCGGCTGGCCGAAGGCCCAGTTGTCCCAGAAGTTTGCGAAGTGCGTATAGGGATACGGTCCACCGATGAATTCGCGGCCGGATTCCCGCGCCAGGTAGCCCGCCATATGGGCGCCGTCATGCACGCGCGCATGCGACAACTCAAACATCACCCGCGCGCCTGTATCCGTATGGGTGCGCAGCTGCTGCAGCGCCCATCGGCTGGCAGGCCCGACGGCGCGGACTTCGGGCGGTTCGCTGCCGTAGTAGGCTTGGCGCCCCGGTGTCAGTTCGAGCCGGACCTCGTTGGCGAAAAAGACGGTCGCCAGGAGGGCGATGCCCAGGCTCGGGAATGCAACGATGCGCACGACGCCTCGGCCGCGCGTTGCTTGCCTGGCCATGTGCAGCAGACCGATCGCGGCCGGAATGAGCAGCATCACATAGGCCTGGATGCCGAAGCGGTTGGTCTGGATGACGGCCAGCGGCGCCGACGCAGAGCCGATGGCGGCAAAAACCAGGGTTGCCACGGCCGCCAGTGCCAACGCGATGCAGAGCTTGCGCCGGTCAGGCTGCACGGATGCCGCGACGCCCCAGGCCGCAAGAAAGGCCAATACGCCGTACCAGCGCGAGCCGCGCCCCGCACTGGGCAGGCCCAGCATGTCCTGCCACACCATGTGGATGTCCACCGCCTGCTGGTAGGGTTGCATGCCGTCGGCCATGCCGGGGTTGCGCACCATGGCCAGGATCCACGGCAGGTTTGCCGCCACGCACCCCAGTGGCAGCACGATCATCCATGCCCACAGGCGGCCGACCCGCAGCGAACCCGGCGAGACGGCCAGCATCGGAATGATCGCGATGGCGGCGGCGATCGGAAACAGCGGGTGCGTCAGGAACAGGCCGGCGCCGGACGCGAGCAGAAGCACGAATCGCGCGACGCCACCGTCGCCGCGCGCGAATGCCACGACCGAGGCGGCGAACCACAGCGCCGTGAAGACGGCGAACGGCCAAGCCACGACGCCCGCCGTGTGATACCAGTGAACAGGCGATGCCCACCACAGGATGATGGCCAGAAGTGCGGACAGGGCGGCCACGCGTGGTGGCAGCCCCAGCGGGCGCGCCGCCGCCGGTACTGCAAGCGGGCCAAGCAGCGCACAGGCAACGCTGAACAGCTTGAACGCGACTGCGGCTGAAATCCATGGCGACAATGCCGCCGCCAGCGCTGCCGGCAAGCGCGCGCTGGTGTTGTATGTGATGCCGCCCAGGTAGCCGGCTGCGAACGTCGGGTCATAACCGCTGAGCCGCAGCTGGCCGGCCAGGTCTGCCGCCAGCGCAATCTGGTACCAGTGGTGTGCGGCGTCGACATGCAGCAGCGGCGTCGCGCTGAACAATTCCGTGATCGGGAATGCGATGCACACCAGCACACCTTGCAGCAGCAGCACGGCCAGCAGGACGGTGCGGTGGCCGCGCGCGGAGTTCGGGGAAGCTGGCGATCGCATCGCTTTCAGCGGGCCGTGCCGGGCCGTCTCGCGCGGCGGGTCAGGTCCGGGTGCATTGCTTGAACACGCTGCTCAACTGGGCAAACGTGTGCACGGCACAGTCGGGGCGATTCTCGCCTTCGCCGACCTTGAGGTCCCCATGCAGTTTCTGGATCGTGACCGCGTTGATCGCCGCGCGGGCGCCGCCGATGTCGTTGACCGGGTTGTCGCCGATCATCCAGATGCAATCGCCCTTTGGGCGCATCTTCTCGACCGCAATCCTGAACGGCGCGGCATGTGGCTTGTCGAAGCCGGCCTCTTCGCTGGTCACGATGTAGTCGAAATAGTGATCGAGTCCGAAATAGACGATCTTGCGGAACTGTATCTGCGCGGTCAGGTCGGTGACGATGGCCGTCGGGACCCCGTCCAGCCGCAATTCGTCGAGGAACTCCTTGAGGTCGTCGAACAGGACCGCGTTGCTCAGGAAGGTGCGCCAATAGGTCTGTTCAAGGTCCAACGCCAGCAGTACCTGCGAACCCAGTCCGAGCAATTCCAGCATGCGCTGGAAATACAGCAGCCGGCTGTGCGAACTGGCGGTCTCGCCGAGCCGCTGTTTGGTTTCGGTACGGGCCCGGGCCAGCGCCTCCTGGACCTGGTCGGCGCCGATGGCAAACATCTGGGTTGCCTTGGCGACGACCGCGGCAACGGCCGCGGCATTGGCCGGATCGTAGGGATACAGCGTGTTGTCGGTGTCGAACAGCACGGCGTCCGGCTTGCGGGCCATGCGGGCCGGATCGAAGATTTTCGTCATAGAAGCCTCTTGCGCAGCGCCTGGTTCAAATGGGTCAGTACCACCAGTTGCATCAGTCCCTTGATGCCATCGTCCCATTTCGGCGCGATGTCCAGCAGGTCCTCGATATGTGGCATCAGGTAATGCGCCGCCATCGCGATGTCCTGCGCCGACGTCTCGCCTTCGATCGTGATGTCGACATGGCTGCCGTCGCCATCGATCTGCATGTCCACATGCAGGCCACACACGCCGATCAGCACCCGCAGCAGCGCCTCCTCATGCCCGCTGTGGCGAGACCGCACCTTCAGCTTGAGCCGTAGCGGATGCTTGCTCCCGTCTGCGTCGATCATCGCCGGGTGGATGGGCTGCAGCGACAGCACGATATCGGCGTTCGCCGCCTGCGGGCGGATGAAGCGGCGCGAATCCGGCTCGCGCAGGTCCAGGGCCTGCAGCACCTTCTCGGGCGCGTGGCCGCGCTGTCCGACGTCGCGTACAAGCTTGAAGTGCCGCCGCAGCGGCTCGTCGATGTCCAGGTAGATGCTCAGGTCGTAGCACTCGCGCAGCATCGGCGTGTACAGCGCATGCAACCCGCTGGCGACGATGAAATCGTTGCTGTGGACCTGTGCCGGCTTGCTCTTGCGCCCGCTGCCGTGGTCGTAGTGGCGGGCCTGGATGATCTTGTCGCCCTTGAGCAGCACCAGGTCTTCGGCGAACTGGGCCAGGTCGTTGGCCCTGGGGTTGAGGTGGGTCATCACCTGCCACATCGGCTTGTGACGGTCCCACAGGTGGTAGTCGTCGCCCGAGATGGTGACGACCGAATGGCCGCCGAACAACCCCTGCAGCGATTCGACCAACGTGTCCTTGCCAGCGCCCGAATCGCCGGCGATGCCCACGACGATCGGCTTGCGACTGATGCGGAAATAGTCGTTCGTCTGTACCGAATAACGGTACATCGTCATGATCAGGATGATGCCCAGGCCCAGTTGCGCGGTATGCAGCAGCGACACGCCATGCGTGCCGACCGTGCGTTCGACCAGCGCGGCCAGTGCGGCCGACTGCTCCGGGCCCAGGGGGCTGAGCGGGCCGGTCGTGGACAGCACGTTCAGTGCCAGGTACAGCGCCGTCAGCAATGCGACCAGGGCCATTGCCACGGGGCCGTTGCGGATCTGGTAGTAGATCAGGAATGGCAGGACCCACAACAGCCAGCCAGGCGCCGCCGGTGTGAGCAGGAACACGAGCAGGAACACGATGCCGATCAGTGCCAGGAACAGTTCGAAGCTGATGCGCCGCATGCGCCAGGCCGCGAACGTTGCCAGCAGGTAGGCCACTGGCAGCAGGTATATGGATTGTCCCGGGCCGATGGTCAGCGCGAAGTCGTAGATCTTCTGCATTTCCGGGTTGCCACCCAGCATGCGCATCGCAGGTGCCGACATCAGGAAAGGAATGCCGAGCACGGCCAGTGCCGCCGAGAAGCCCGCTGCGAAGCGCGCCAGGAACTGGTGCAGCGAGCGGTTGTGCCAGATGTAGATGACGATCAGCGGAATTGCGAGCAGCATGCTCAGCTTGGCCGACACCGCGGCGCCGCACAGGACGCCGGCGGCCACGATATGCAGGCGCCGGAACAGCAGCAGCGCCAGGCACAGCAGCAGGATCGGGATCAGGTCGTTCAGGCCCAGCCAGTAACTTGCATACAGCACGATTGGCGACAGCCAGTACAGTGGCACGAGCAGCCGCCATGTCGTGTTGAGCAGGTATTTGAGCGTCAAGAGCAGCGCCAGGTCGCACAGCAGCAACGTGGCCAGGTAGCCCCACGAAAGGTCGATGCCGCTCCAATGGCATGCCAGCGCGAGTGGCAGGAATGGCAACCACATGGCGTAGCCATAGGGAAATGCCAGCATGGAGCCTCCGCCATCGAGGAAAGTACGCCAGGGGTCGAGCGTGAAATTCGTCACGCTGCTATCCAGGAACGGTACGTACCAGTTCGCTACGGCGTACCGCGATACGGCCCCCATGATGATGAGCCGGATCGCCAGTCCGAGCAGGAACGCCGGGCTGCGCATCAGGGTGCGCAGCTCCGTCAGGACTAGCCGAGCCACAGATCCGGCCTCTTGGTGCAGACCGCGTCCGCTTCGATGCGCAGAGATGCCAGCAAGGCCCGCATGGCGGGGATTTCGGTATCCGCGGGTCGACCTTGCAGTTCGGGCGAGACCAGGCACAGGCGAAATCCCGCCTGGCGCAGCGTGGCGGCCGATCCGGACGTGAGAGGAAAGCGCGTGAAGCAATCCACCCATACCCAGTCGATGGAGCCGGAAAGCGCCAGTGCCGTATCGATCGACTCGAACTCGGATACGCGAACCGCGCAGCGGCGTTCACCCTGGCGTGACCACTTCACCAGGAACGGGAATGACTGGTCGAGGAAGAAGTAGTCGCTCAGCCCATGCTGCTGCATCAGCGCGATCAGGCGGGCCTCCAATCCTTCCTCCTTGACGTTGAGGATCAGCGTGCCATGGCGATAGTGTGCGATCCAGCGCTCGAAGTCCTCGCCATCGACGAACGGATCATGGTGGATGACCAGCCGTTCTCCCTGGCTGCGGATGTCGACCTCGATGCCGTATTCCACCGGCGTGGCCTGCAGTTCCGCCAGCGTGTTCCTGCGATGGGAAATGATCTTCACCCTTGCACCTCTTTTCGGAGCTTGAAACTGTAGTCGATCGTCCTGCGAATGAACTTCCATTTGCTCTTCCAGTCGACGTTCCAGTGCGAGACGCCATGCGCCCGTTCGCCGAAAACGACCGGGAAGCGCGTCACGCGCAACCCGGCGGCGCGCGCGGTGTAGTAGGCATACAGGTCGAGCGAGAAATCGTGCGGCGGGTTGCGCCAGCTTTCGAAGAACTTCCTGGGGAACAAGGTCGGCTGGGCGTTGATATCCCGCAAGGGCTTTCGCATCAGCAGGGTTTCGAACACGCTCATGCCCAACGTGAAGGCGACGTCGGCCGCCGGCCGGCCATGGCGCATGCCCTTGACGAACCCGTCTGCGCCGGCATCCTCGAATGCCTTGAGGCCACGGATCGCGTCGACCGGATCGGTTTGCAGATCGGCATGCGTCCAGCCGAGCACGTCGCCTTCGCACGCAGCGAGCCCCTGCAGGATGCCGAAACCATAGCCCTGGTTGCGCTCGACCCGCACACTGCGACATCCAGGGTATTTCGGCAGCAGTTGGGCCAGCACGCGCGTGCTGTCATCGGTCGATCCGTTGTCCACCAGCACCACCTCGATGTCGCCGGGTCGCGCGACGCGTGCGCAGCGCTCGAGCAGCAGCGGCAGGTTGGCGGCTTCGTTGTAGCAGGGAATGACCAGCGACAGTCTCATGATGGACGAGCACCTCTCGACGGGCGCGCAAAGACGAAATATTTCATGCCTACGAAGTTGAGCGCGGCCGACACCCCTGTGGCGACGATGAACGCAGCCTGCAATCCGTGGGTGATGGGCCGCAGCAGCACCAGCAGAGCGGCGTTGACGGCGACATTGATCAGCAGCGTCGACGAATATAGCAGTGCGAATCGCCAGACGCTTCCGGGCGCGTGGCGCGACCGTGGGTCGTGGAAGGTCCACAGTCGATTGGCGAAATAGGCGAACACCGTGCCGGCGACGAAACTGACGGCCTTGGATACGGAGTAGTCCCAGCCGATCGCTGCGAGCAGGCGGTAGCACAGGTAGTCGATCGCCACGGTCGTGAACCCGACCACCAGGAAACGAATCAGTTCCGCGCGCATCGGCGTGCGGGCTCAGGCAGGAATCGGCGGAGGCCGGTCCCGACAGGCCTGTTCCAGCGCCGCGACCTGGTCTGGCGGCACATGCGCATCCTGAGCCAGCCGATAAGGATGTCCCGGCCACTTGTGGAAGCAGGACTGCCAGTACGCGAAGGTCCGCAGGTCGTTCGGTGTGCCCCAGCACAGGTAGGCGTCCACCAGGAACAGCCGGCAGTTCAGCCCGAGTGCGACGGCGTCGTTGATGCAGGTGTCGATGTAGAACTCGTCGTTGACCCGGGCATCGCGCCCGATCATCCGCTCGACGCAGCGCCGGAAGTCGCCCGGGCGGCGAAAGCTGAAGGTGCCCAGCACCAGCGGATCCGTCGCCGGATCGCTCAGTGGCTGCTTGACCGAAATACCGCGGATGGCACCATCGCTGTCAGCATCGATCCAGCCATACATCGTGGGCTTGAGGGCGGCGTTGGCGTATCCGCGCACGCCCCATACGACGACGTCCACTGCCGGATCGTCCAGCAAGGCCCGCAATCGGGCGTGGTCGTACAGCGCGCCGTTGTCGCAGGCGCCGAAGGTGACCGGACCGGGGGGCGGGGCCGCCAGTTCGCGCTCCACCGCGTCCAGGCCAAGCAGCGCACTGCAGGCCTGTCCTTGCGTGACGCCGGGCACGGTGACCAGCGTTGTCGCCGCATAGGTGCGCGCCAGCAGGCCGGCCACGTCGTCGTGACCCGGCATGTCCTGACGCAGCACGAACACGTGGCGCAGGGCCGGCGGAAGATCGTCGGTCGCCTGCACGACCATGGGCTTGCCGGACACGCTGATCAAAGGTTTGGTGATGGCATAACCTTCGTCCGAAAAGCGTTTGCCCAGGCCCGCCATCGGCACGATCACGGTGCCAGACGGCTGGCCGTGTACAAGTGCCGCCGGCGTGTTGAGCGCACGGAAGGTGTCCGACCACATGCGATAGATCCGCACGTCTTCCGGCGTGCCCCATTGCATGAAGTGCTGCAGTTCGTACACGGCCACGCGGGCGCCGTCCGCGAACAGCGGCTTGTACGCCAGGCTCACATAGTATTCACCGCCGACGTTCAGATCGCGTGCGATCGTGCGCTGGAACGCATCGAGCATGCGCGCGCCGGTGTCGAAGTAGTACGTGCCGCTGGACGCATATTCCTGCATCCGGTTGTCTGTGTAGGGTTGTTTCTCCTGGATATCGGAGACCCATCCGCCGTGCTCGCGCATATAGGCATAGTTGGTCGTGCCCAGGCTGTGTGGATGGAATCCCTTGTAGGCGGGAATGGCACCATCGCAGGCACAGGACTTGACGAAGGTCTTGAAGTGCCGCCAGTCCCAATAACAGGTGAAGTCGCAGTAGTTGACGACCACCGGCCCCGCGCGATCGATCAGATCGGCCACCTGCATCACTGCATGCACCGGCCCTTTCTTGTGGGGATCGATGCCCACGATCCGGCCACTCGGGCAGTAGCGCTGCAGGATTTCCTTCATCCTGAAATCCGGCTCGGCCAGGTGATCCTTGTTGCAGATGAATACGAAGTTCGACTCGCCGGGGAACATGTCGATCACATGTGCGATCACCGGCTTGCCGTCGATCTCGATGAGAGGCTTTGGCACGGTGTAGCCTGCGGCCCGGAATCGTTCGCCAAAGCCGGACATGGGAATCACGATTTGCATGGTGGTGCTCGTCCGTCAGTGGGTCGTCTTGCGTTCGAGGGATTGCCGGTATTTTTCGGCGTCCCAGCCGATCAGTTCGCGGATGGCTTGCTCCGTCAAGGGAACGATCTGGTCAGGGTCGGGCAGGCGCGACGCGAGCGCGGCCCAGCAAGCCAGCATGGCCATGGCATTGGCCGAGATGTCGGGACGCAACAGGACACCCTTGCCAGGGACGATGACGTATGGAGCTGAGGCGTCTTCTTCCCATCGGAAATCGCCCAACCGGTTGGCATCCCGGATGACCGGGACGGCACCCAGGAAGACCACATGGTCAGGATACAGCGCTCCTCGGGATGCAATCGCCGTCGCCGCTGTGTCCAATGCAAGCGCGTTGATCCCCTGGTCTTCGGGCAAGCGCGCTCCGGCAGACTGTGCCAGGGACTGCAATTGCGCGGTTCGGACCTCGGGCGCGGTCCGGCATGGCGGGCTGCAAAGGGCTTTTTCCACCGCATCCAGCATTGCCAAGGTCTGTTCAATGGTGTCGGCCGCCACGACAAGGCCGTGATTGGTCAATACCAGGGCGATCGGTTCCGATTCCTCCAAACCGACACGCTCCAGGATGGCATTGGTCAGCGGGGCACCAGGCCTGCAGTACGGTATCCACGCCCAGCGAAAGTCGGCGAGCCGTTCTGCGAGCAGTTGTTCCCCCCGCGCGCGCGTGGCAAATGCGAGCACGTTGATCGAGTGCACATGCATGACCACTCGCTGCGGTAGCGCTGCGTGCATGCCGGTCTCGATGGACGGCCGCAGTCGCGCACCCTGCAACAGGCAGGCGGCGTAGTTTTCGCTGCCGTCAGCGACCTGGCGACGTGCCTGCTCCAGGTTCAGCGGGACAAAGATGTCGTCCTGGTCCGCCTCGGACAACCAGCGTCCCGATGCCTTGATGCGCAGCAGGCCATCACGCTTGAGCGATACGTTGCCACCAGCTCCCTGGACCAGGCCCATGTCACGTCCGATACGTGCCGATACGGCGCAAAATTGCCGCCACTCGGCGTCGGTCGTACTGGTATCCGATGTCTGGACGTTCATCGTGGGTCTCAGGTGTGAGGGACTTCGTTTTGCTCTTGCGCAGCTCCCTCGGTCGATGTCTGACGGGCCCGCCGCGCCATTGCCAAGCGCTTGAGCAACGGCCATCGGTAGGTGGTCAGATGGTACAGAGTGCGCTTGTTCTGTGTCATCTTGGTGTGCCAGTCCATCAATCGGCCGAAATATTCAATGCGCCGCACCTGACCTTGCGCAAAAATCTCCTGCAATTCGCTTTCGCGCAGCAGGAATGCCGGAGAAAACTGTTTGACGGACTCGTCGTATGTCGTCTTGAGGACGATCAGCGTGCCGTTGCCCGACAGGCAGATGTTCATTGCCACGACTTTTTCGTCGAACGAGTACTGGTAGACAGCTGCCTGGCCGTGGGCGGCATGTCGTTCTAGCAGAGCACGATAGAAGCGCCCTTGCGCATTGTCGGAATGGATCGCCGTGCCGAGGCCGGCCTTCCAGCCCGAGCTTTCCATGATGCCGTATTGCGCGATCGCAGCAGCCATGTCGGCGGAGTTGCGCAACACATTCATGGTCAAGTCGACGCCTTCACCCTGTAATTTCGTTCGCTGCTTGCGCATGTTCTGGCGAAGGTTCTTCCCGCGTGCCTTCCAATAGTCGTCAAAGCTTCCCTCCACATCGATCCAGGCGGTTTCGATGTAGTCCTGATGCAGGCTATCAGCCCCGTCGTCCGCCCGCTCGGCGATCTCGGGATCGACCTGGGTCACGGACAATGCCAAACAAAAGCCGATGGGTCCGCGCATCAGGCCATGCACCAGGTCCCTCAGCGCAAATGTGGTATCCGCGACCCAGCTGCCTAGTGGCATCTGCGATGGTTGAAAGGTCCACCACTGGAATCGTCCGCCGGGTTGGAGCACGAACATGGCAACGACTCTGCCGTTCGCCGTTCCCACCAGCAAACGCTCGTTGCCATTGCCCAGCGTCTCCAACGCCGTCGATACGGCGATACTTCCCAGAATCGGCAGGCCGCCACGCAAGCCATTGAGTCGGTCCCAGTCCGCTGCCAGTTGTGCGTCGGTCCGCAGCAGATTTGCGGCTTGGTTGTTCCATCGGATGGGTGCGTCTTGCATAGGGTCAGTCATTTGGCGTTGGATGCGTGGTGACGGCCGCGCGTACGGTCGATTGCGTCACTGATGGCCTGCGCCGTAAACATGATGTCGTCGTCGCTCAGGTCCTGGTGGCACAATAACTGAAGCACATGTCGACTCCAACGTGCACCGGCATCTTGCGGCTGCGAGGGTGTTCCTGGCCAGAGGCGGTCCCACCGGAACACCGGCAGACTCCGGGATCTGGCTTCGTGGTAGACCGGATCGGGGTCATCAACCCACAACGGAAACACATAGGGCGCGACCGGCTGCCGCTCCTCACCAACAGGATCAAACAAAGGTCGCGCGCCCTGCTGATGAGCGAAGTGACGGGAATAGGCGAGGTAATTCTCTTGCCGTCGCGTAATGATGTGGCCGCGTGGCAAAGCGACCGTCAGTACGCGGCTGGCCCAGGAGGGCTTTTGTCCAACGCGCGCCATATCGCAGTCGCGCATCATGGCCTCACCGTCAGGTAGGCTCGGAGTCGGCTGCGTTGCGGCATTGGCGGGTGGCCTACGGCGTAGCTTCAACAGCAACGCCAGCGCATGATTGATACCCGCCAGACGACCGTGACCCGTCGCAGGTTCCAGCACGTCCACCCAGCCCTTGACCTGGGCTTTGATCCCAGGCCGCGACAACGGCAATGTGTCGATCGGGCGGCTGGCCGAAGCCAGAACGCCTCCCTCGGCCAACGGGAGGAATTTTGAAAGACTGGCGGTGGCAAAGTCACCCCAAGCACCGATGGGTCGGTCGCCGGCTTGGCCAAACAAGCAATGTGCGCAGTCTTCGATCAGGGCGATGCCGCGCTCGTCGCACCATTGACGCACCGCTGCCAAAGAGCGCGCAAAGCCAAAGTAATGTGATACCAGCATGACCCTGCTGCACGCGGCCGTTTCCGCAGCGATACGTTCCAGCGCAGGTAGTCCTTGGTCGTTCAAGCCAAAAAAATGTGGCTTCAGCCCTGCCAGTACGATCGGCGCCACCATGGTCGGGCAGTGGTAGGTCGGCACCAGTACGCCGCTGCCCGCCGGCAACCGCAATTGCAGCAGGGCTTGATAGATTGCAGCGCGTCCGCTCGTCGTAAATGCGGTCTGGGGCAGGTCCTGCACGCTGGCGACACCTGGCGCATCAACGAGTCGGAAGCTCGACCAATCCAGTACGGGACCACGGGGCAATCTCGACAATCGGATATCCATCAGCCAGCTATTCCAGTGAACATTAGTGCTTTTTTCTTCAATTGCTTGCGCCACCGGAAGGGGGGGCAGACGGCGGTTCAGTCCATTTCCCGACCTCCTTGAGCTGTTGGGCCAGCAGGGTCTGTGGAAAGCCGAGCTCCATCGCCTTGTGGGCCTGCGCCAGGGCCTTGTCGAACTGCTTGAGGTCGAAGTACACCAATCCGATGTTGTAGTGCGTAAATGCGTTGTTACCGGCTGCAGTTGTCGAGTATTCCAACTGCTTTATCGCTTCGGCGGTTCGGCCGCGTTTGGCAAGATAACTGGCATATAGCAGCCGCGCGATCGTGTCGTCGGGTTGGAAGCGCAATGCGCGCTCGAAATAACACTCCACCGGGAAACTCGTGCCAGGCGGCTTGTCGGACCGCATCTTTTCTCCGTACCGAACCATGGCATCCAGTGCCCTGTGATGGTTGGGGAATGCTCGCAACGTGTAGTCGATGTCGCCACCGGGAAGTGCTCCGCTGTTCTGTCCTCGAATCAGCGACTCGACGACTGGCGTGAAATGGGCGATCTCGACAATCGGGAGCCTGTCTTTCTGATCCCGATAGTCGTACGGGCCATATTGCCCAAAGGTCGACAAGGCGCCGCACGTCTGCGGGGAGACCTGCGCCTGCGTGGTGGAATGGCCAGTTGACAGTAGCGCGACCACGATTGCCAGCGACAGTGCGGCAGGACGATGGCAAGAGATCATCTCGAGAGGCTCCTGTGCTGCTGTTTACTTCCCGGCATACTGAACCTCATCGGGCTGCAATAGCATGGCAGGCAATCTTATCGCTTGAATTCTATACGGCGCCAATACGTGCATCGGTCTGCCCGGGTCACCAGCCCAATGCTGCGAACCCGTCCGATCGAAAGCCATGCCTTTGCCAATCGCTGCGCCCTGAGCAGCGAATCGACATGTAGAAGTGCTTACGGAAGTGCACGCAGCCATTCGATCGTCAAGGTTGAAACCGTCGAACGCAGGTCCTTGCTTGCAAACGTGTGATCGGCTCCAGCCACATCGTGCCGGGCACAGGTGCGCATCGTCAATGCGCCACGCCAGGCTGGAGCCGTCCCCGCATATTCGAGAAACTCGCGTGCGGTGTAGTCGTTGCCGCTCAGCACAAGCAAGATTGCCTGTTCGGACGTGCGCCACGCGACGGCCATGCGCTCCTGAAAGGGCGTATCGGACTCCGGCGCTGCATTGCTGCCGCCTCCGCTTGTCAATCGGATGTTGCGCCACAGTCCGGCCAGTGCGGACACCGCAACCTTGCCGCTGAACAACTTGACCCAGAACGACCGTTGCCGCAAGCGGTCCCAGTAGTAGTGCTTGACATGCGCCCGCGCCAGGCTGACCTCTGAGCGTACCCAGGGATTGAGCAGGCATATGCCCCGGACCCGCACGTCCTGTTGAGCTCCGAGGTATAGCAGTGCTGCCGACGCGCCGTCACATAGTCCCCACAGGGCGACGCGGCTCACGTTCGGTACATGCCGCTGCAACGCGTCGATTGCCGCCGCGATATCCGGCGTGATGGTCTCGAAGGTATGCTGGTCACCCGTGCTGTCGCCCATACCGCGCACATCGAACCGCAGCACCGATATTCCCGCCGCTGCAACCCGGCGCGACAGGTCCAGAAACTGGCGGTGGCTGCCGACGCGGTATTGCGGACCGCCGACGATGACGACGAGGCCGACTTCCGATGGAGTGGCATGGCCTGCCGGTAGTGTCAGAATGCCGACAAGGGTCTCACGCTCGCAAGGGAAGACGATAGCTTGTTCCCGGTATGTCATGGGCTCGTATTCGATGCGCTAGGACCGCGGAGCGCCGTCAGAGTTGCGTCCAGCAGTTCCGGCGCGTCCTCGATTTCCGTGGTCTGCCAGAAAGCCGGCCCACGTACCACCTGGCCGCGGGCATTCCAGCCGGCTGTTGTCCATGTTGTCAGCGTCTTGCGTGCGACCGGGCTAAGTTCGGCGTCGTCGCGCGTCGAGAGATCCAGCGATTCGAGACGGACGCCTTCAGGCGGCATCGGGCCGCATGGATCCAGCGCAGCTTGTTCCAGTCCGCGCGCAAGTTCGGAGGAGACGGTATAGCCCGCTATCTCGACGGCCCGTCCCTGGGCAAGGTCAGCACGCAGCGCTTCCAATACGGTCTTCGCTTGGCCGCCCGCCATGTCGGCCGCCGCTTTCATGCGCATGAACTGCTGCCACGCCTGCTTTCCCGATGAGGTTGGTGCCCACAGCAACAAATGCGGTTGTCTGGGCAGCAGCGGCGCTGCCGCCGTCACGAGCAAACATCCCGCACGCAGGCCCCAGAGCCACAAGGGTGCATCAACACGCTCTGACAGCCAGTGTGCGCCGCGCACCACGTCGTCCACCCAGTCCTGCCAGGTGGCGTCGCCGAAGTCCCCGGAACTGTCGCCGCAGCCTCGCAGGTCGATCTGAAGTACGGCGTAGCCTGCGGATGCCAGCTTTCGTGACTGCATTGCCGCCATTCGCCGCGACTTGTTCATCTCTTCTGCGAACGGGTGAATGTAGAGCACGGCGCCAAGTGCCGTGGCGCCGTGCGCAGGGTGATAGATACAAAATCGCCTATCGTCGGGCGGACCTGAACTGCAGCCCATGAAGAACGGTTCAAAGTCGGCCACGGAAGTCTCCTGCTCGTGGCGCACGTGCAGTCGCCTCGAGGCTGGCGCTGCGACCCACCGGCTCAACGCCCCACGGCCAGGTAGGTGACACCTTGCTCCCGCACAATCCGCGGGTCATACAGATTCCGCCCATCCACGATCACCGGCGTCTTCAGTGCCCTCTTGATCCCTTCCAGATCCGCACTCCGAAACTCCTTCCACTCGGTCACGATCAGCAGCGCATCTGCTCCTTTCAAAGCGTCCATCGCCATGTCTGCATACCGCAACCGCGGCTCGTCACCATATATCCGTTTCGACTCCTTCATCGCCACCGGATCGTAGGCCGTCACTGTCGCGCCCGCTGCAAACAGATCCGCCAGCAAGGTGCGGCTCGGGGCGTCCCGCATGTCGTCGGTGTCCGGCTTGAACGCCAGTCCCCACAACGCGAAGTGCTTGCCGGTGAGGTCTTCGCCGAAATGCGCCTTGACCTTGCTGCCCATCACATGTTTTTGCGCGTCGTTGGCCGCCTCCACCGCACCAAGCACCTTGAGGTCGATGCCGGCCTTGTCCGATGCTGTCTTGATCAGCGCCTTGACGTCCTTCGGGAAACACGAGCCACCGTATCCGGCGCCCGGATACAGAAAGCTGTATCCAATCCGCGGATCCGAGCCGATTCCCTGGCGCACCATCTCGATGTCGGCGCCCAGCTTCTCGGCCAGGTTGGCCAGCTCGTTCATGAAGCTGATGCGGGTGGCCAGCATGGCGTTGGCGGCGTATTTCGTCAGTTCGGCGCTGCGCACGTCGGTGACGATCAGGCGTTCATGGTTGCGCTGGAAAGGCGCATACAGTGCACGCATCAGGTGGATGGCACGATCGTCGCCGGCTCCGACGACGATGCGATCCGGGCGCATGAAATCCTCGACCGCCGCGCCTTCCTTGAGGAATTCCGGGTTGGAGACCACGCTGAACGGCGTTTCGACGCCACGCCTGGCCAGTTCTTCGGCGATCGCGGCCTGGACCATGTCGGCGGTGCCTACCGGCACGGTGCTCTTGTCGACCACGACCTTGTAGTCCGTCATCAGGCGGCCGATCGTGCGCGCCGCCGCCAGCACGTATTTCAGGTCGGCCGAGCCGTCTTCGTCCGGCGGCGTGCCGACGGCAATGAACTGGATCGTGCCGTGGTGAGCCGCCTGCTCGACGTCGGTCGTGAAGTGCAGTCGGCCCGCGGCGACGTTGCGCCTGACCATCTCCAGCAAGCCGGGTTCATGGATCGGTATGTCGCCATCCTGCAGTATCCGTATCTTCTGCGCATCGAGGTCCAGGCACAACACATCGTTGCCGACCTCGGCCATGCAGGCGCCGCTGACCAGCCCCACGTAACCTGTTCCGATGACCGTGATTTTCACTTGTCGACTCCCTGAACGAACTCAGCCTTCGAGCTTGGCGCTGACGAAATCCGTCAGCGATCCCACCGTCGCAAACGTCGCGCCATCGATGTCATCGTCGTCGACCACGATGCCGAGTTGTTCCTCCAGGCTGGTGATCAGTGTCACCACGGCCATGGAGTCGAGTTCGGGAATGGCGCCCAGCAGTGGGGTGTCCGGGCTGAACGCGCTGGCGCGGCCGCCCAGGCTCAAAACCTCGTCCAGTATGCGCAAAACTTCTTGTCGGGTGTCCAATTCTCGCTCCGGTAGGGCAAAGTCACGTTTTCCGGCATTCTAGGGGGCGGATGCGGACGGGCCGTGTGCGATACTTTTTGGGCGTCGTCCGCCGGGTGAGAGGCGCGCGCCCGCTTTCTGCCCTTCATGACCGAATCCATCCTGTTGCCGCAACTGATCGCAGAGTCCGCCGCGAGGCGTCCGCAAGCCCTGGCCCTGACCATGGGCGGCGACAGCATGTCCTACGCCGAGCTGGCCGACGCGGTAACCCGATTCTCCAGCGGCCTCCTCTCCCTGGGCCTGTGCCGCGGCGAACGTGTTGCCATCTATCTCGAGAAACGCTTCGAGACCGTCATCGCCAGTTTCGGCGCGCCGGCGGCCGGCGGCGTCTTCGTGCCGGTCAATCCCTTGCTCAAGCCCGAACAGGTGGCGTTCATCCTGCAGGACTGCAATGTGCGGGTGCTGCTGACATCGCCCGACCGCCTGGCATTGCTGCGCGACACCCTGGCCCATTGCCCGGACTTGCGCCATGTCGTGGTCACCGATCCCGCCACCGGCCGGCTGCCGGATCTTCCGGCCCTGCACCATGCGTTGCCGGTTGTGCGCTGGTCGGAACTGCTGGACAGCGCGCCGGCCCCGGGGCATCGGGTCATCGACACCGACATGGCGGCCATCCTGTACACCTCCGGCAGCACCGGCAAGCCCAAGGGCGTGGTGTTGTCGCACCGCAACATGGTCGCTGGAGCCAAGAGCGTGGCCTCCTATCTGGAGAACCACAGCGGCGACACCTTGCTGGCGGCCCTGCCGCTGTCGTTCGACGCCGGCTTCAGTCAGTTGACGACAGCCTTCCACGCCGGGGCCCGTGTCGTGTTGCTCAACTACCTGATGCCGCGCGACGTGCTCAAGGCGATGGAGCGCGAGAAGGTGACCGGCCTGACGGCCGTGCCGCCGCTGTATATCCAGCTGACCCAACTGCAGTGGCCTGCCGACATCGACGCGAACCTGCGTTATTTCGCCAATACCGGCGGGCGCATGCCGCGTGAAACCCTGAACGCCTTGCGTGAGCGCGTGCCGAGCGCCAAGCCGTTCCTGATGTATGGCCTGACCGAGGCGTTTCGGTCCACCTACCTGCCGCCCGAAGAGGTCGACCGCCGGCCGGACTCGATCGGCAAGGCCATTCCGAATGCCGAAATCCTGGTCCTGCGCGATGACGGCTCGCCGTGTGGTCCCAACGAACCCGGCGAACTGGTGCACCGCGGCGCGCTGGTTGGCCAGGGTTACTGGAACGACGCAGCCAAGACCGCCGAGCGCTACAAGCTGCTGGCCGCGGGTGCCCCGGGGCGCGAGCCCGGGCTGCAACTGCCCGAATATGCGGTGTTCTCCGGTGACACGGTGCGCATGGACGAAGACGGTTTCCTGTATTTCATCGGCCGGCGAGACGAGATGATGAAAACCTCCGGCTACCGGGTCAGCCCGACCGAAGTCGAGGAGATCCTCTACGCCACGAAACTGGTGGGCGAATGTGTCGCCTTCGGTGTCGATCATCCCGCGCTGGGCCAGGCCATCCAGGTCATCGCGACCTTGCCCGAGTCGGGGCAGGGTGCCGCGGCCGACGCCGATCCGGCGGCGGCGTTGCTGGCGCAATGCAAGGCCCACATGCCCGCCTACATGGTGCCCTCGGGTATCGCGTTCGTCGACGGCCCGTTGCCCCGCAACCCGAACGGCAAGATCGACCGCAAGACCTTGTCGACCGAATGGATCGCCCGCCATGGCGGGCGATGACACGCCCGATTACATGACCCAACCGCCAACCCGTACCTTGCCCGTTCATGCGCCGCTGGAGCAGTTTCCCGTGCACGCGGGCGAATTGCTGGTCGGTGGCCAACCCTTGAGCCT
>JBFIDI010000046.1:0-19395 GCA_041581405.1 Burkholderiaceae bacterium | reverse complement strand
GCGGTGCTGTACCGCGCCAACTACCAGGCCCGGGTGTTCGAGCAGGCGCTGCGCAAGGCGCAGATCCCGTACAAGGTCTCGGGCGGCCAGAGTTTCTTCGACCGTGCCGAGATCCGCGACCTGTGCGCCTGGTTCCGGCTCTGGGTCAACAACAACGACGATCCGGCCTTCCTGCGCGCCGTCACCACGCCCAAGCGCGGCATCGGACACCAGACGCTGGGGCAACTCGGCGTGTTCGCATCGCAATACAAGGTCAGCCTGTTCGAGGCCTTGTTCAGCTCCAGCCTGCCCAGCGTGCTGGCCGCGCGCGCCGTCGGCAGCCTGCACGAGTTCGGCCGTTACGTGAACGACCTGGAATACCGCGCCCGCCACACCAGCGGCGCCGAGGCCGCGCGCAGTTTCCTGACCGACTGGCTGGCCGAGATCGGCTACGAGAAACACCTGTACGACGGCGAGGACAGCGAGAAGGTCGCCGCGGCGCGCTGGACCAACGTGCTCGATTTCTGCGACTGGATGGCCGCGCGTTGCGGTGGCCAGATCGACGACGCCGCCGGCGTCACGACGTCGGCGGAAACCAAGAGCCTGCTCGAGGTGGCGCAGACGATCTCGCTGCTGTCGACGATCAGCGAACGCGAGACCGACCAGAACGTGGTCACCTTGTCCACGCTGCATGCGGCCAAGGGCCTGGAATGGCCGCACGTGATGCTGGTCGGCGTGACCGAGGGCCTGCTGCCGTTCAAGCTCGGCGACGAAGACAACCCCACCGGCAAGGCCGACGGGCCGATGAGCGAAGGCATCCTGCAGCGGCTGCAGGAAGAACGCCGGCTGATGTACGTGGGTATCACCCGCGCCCAGCGCAGCCTGGCCGTGAGCTGGACCCGCAAGCGCAAGAAGGGCCGCGAGATGGTCGCCGCCCAGCCCAGCCGCTTCATCGCCGAGATGGCGCTGGACGCCAGCACCACCAAGGAGGACCCGCGCGCCAAGCTCAAGGCCTTGCGCGCCGAGTTCGCCAAGAAGGCCGCCGACGCGGCCGCGCTCAGCGCGGCGACACCGGCGCCCTAGGCCCGGTCGGCCGGGCCGAGCGCCAACCCACCGGGGCCGGACCGCGCGCCACCCCGTCTCCCGGCGGCTTTCTTGTCGCATCGGCCGGCCTGGCCGACAATGAGCCGCTGCCACAACCGTACCAGAGAGGAACCCATGCAAGCCGATCCCAAAGTCATCTCCCATCTGCAGGCGCAGCTCAAGAACGAACTGACCGCGATCAACCAGTATTTCGTGCACTACCGGATGTACAAGCACTGGGGCCTGGGCAAGCTGGCCAGCAAGGAATACGAAGAATCCATCGGCGAGATGAAACACGCCGACAAGCTGATGGACCGCATCTTCATGCTCGACGGCCTGCCCAACCTGCAGGACCTGGGCAAGCTGATGATCGGCGAAGACGTGCCGGAGGCGCTGGCCTGCGACCTCAAGGCCGAAGTCGGCGCGCAGGCGACGATCAAGGACGGCATCGCCTACTGCGAACAGGCGCGCGACTATGTGTCGCGCGACCTGCTGCAAGGCATCCTGGACGACACCGAGGAACACATCGACTACCTGGAAACCCAGATCGACCTGGTGGGCAAGGTGGGCTTGCAGAACTACCTGCAGAGCCAGATGGGCGATTGATGCCCGCACACCGGTCGGTCGTGTCGTGACGCCGTCACGACCGCGGCGCGGCCATCCGAAACCGCAAACCGGCCCGCCATCGTGCGGGCCTTTTCATGGGCGCACCGGAACCGCCGGGCCCGGGCATAGAACCTGCTGGCCACAGGGGTTCTTGCGAATGACATGGATTCGCATTTAGAATCGCCCCACATTCGTTACCGCCACCCGGCCTGTGTTGCCATGATTGTTTGTGTCTGCCGACGCGTCTCCGACCGCGACATCGCCCGCCACGCCAAGGCGGGACTGGGCTTCGACGAGATCCAGCTCGAGCTGGGTGTGGCCACGCAATGCGGAGGCTGCGAGGGTTACGCGCGCGATGTCGTCGCGCAGTGCCACGGCGCCTGCCCGACGGCGCACATCCGGCGCCAGCACGCGACAAGCCCGCCCCGGGAACTGACGCCGGCCCCCTGACATCGCCGGCAGGCCTCAATCCTGCGTTGCCGGGCCCGGCGTCTCGCGCCGGATCGCGTTCGGGAAATACATCGCCGTCAGGCTGCGGCTGTGCACCGGCGAGAAGCCGTCGGCATAGGCCTGGTCGGCCGCCGTCGCATACCGCCGCCATGCGCGCACCCAGTGGATCTGGTCGCAGACCTCCAGCAGGCCGATGGTCTCGCGGTCGCCGATCAGGATGCCGTGCACCCGCAGGCCCAGCGTCTTCTTGCTGCGGCGCAGCGCATCCAGCGTGGCCGGCGTGACGCCGAACTCGCCGTCGCTGACGATCAGGATGTCGGCCAGCACAAACGCGTCTTCCTGCACGCGCGCGATCGCCCGCTCCAGCGGTGTCTGCACGTCGGTGCCGCCGTCGAAACTCTGGTCCATCACCCCCAGCAGCGTATCCAGGCCCCGCGGCGTCAGCGCCAGCTCCTGCTCCAGCAGTTCGCCGGCGCCACCGAACGCCAGCAGGCGGCAGGCGCGCCCGCTCGCATGGGCCGTGCGCAGCGCCTGCAACACGCAGGCCTTGGCAACGTTTTCCGGTGCGCCGCGCATCGAACCCGAGGTGTCCAGGCACACCAGCATCGGGCCTTGCCCCGCCGGCGCCTGCGGCATGGCCACCGGCGTCGGTGTGCGGGTGTCGGCTTGCAGCCGCCACTGCGTGGCCAGCGCCGCGTCTTCGTAGGTCAGCAACTGCTGCTCGGCGAAGCGGGCACGCCACAGCCGCCGCAGCACCGGATGGCGCACCATCGCGGCCTCGCTGGCCAGCATCCGGGCGAGCTGGCCCGAGCGCTTGACGCCGCGCACCTCGCTGGGCTGGTCGAGCAGCTCGGTGGTGATGGCCACCGCCACCGGCTGGCGGGGTGCGTCGATCTGCGGCCGCGGGTCCGCGGCGGGCGGCAGATCGTCGAGCCGTTGCGCGCGCCCCACGGCGTCGATGAACCGTGCCAGTTCGGGCACCGTGTCCAGCACCGCGCCGATGCGTTTCGCCTCGCTCCAGCCGCGGCTGTCCAGCTTGCCCTGCAGGACGTCCCAGCGCAGATGGGCCAGATCACCCAGGCTCTTGAACAGGGCCAGCACCTGTTCCCAGTCCTGCCGTTGTGTCGCCCACTCGGCCCGGAACGCCTGCGCCATGCGGTCGATCGCGGCATCGCGTGACTGCGCGGGCGGACGATCGACCAGGCGGTCCAGATGCCACAACATCACGGCCAGCACCTGGCGCGCCATCGCGGCGCTGCCATGCGTCAACGTGCACAGCTCCAGTTCGGTGATGGCGCCGCGCATGGCCTTGCACGCGGGGGCATCGCCCCAGTCCCGCTCGGCCACCGGCAGATGTCCGGCCTGCAAGGCCTGCTCCCACAGCGGCAGATCCGCCAGGCGCAAGCGCGTGCTGCCGCTGCTGCAGACCAGGGCCGGTTGCCACAACGCCGGCGCCAGGCCGGCCAGAAGGTGGAACGGCGCATCGCCCCGCGAGCGGCCGTCCGCCGGGGCCGCGGCGGCGGGCACCGACGCGGTGTGCTCAGCCATGGCCCAACGGCGTGCGCGACGGCCGGCCGGTCACGTCAGGCCTCCCATGCCACCGGTTCGGGCACCGGGTCTTGCGCGTGCGTGTCCACCGGCAGTGCGCCGAACTCCCGTGCCAGCGCCTGCAGCTCGTCGTGCAGCGACTGCGCCAGCTCCACGTTGGCCTGGTGCACGGCGCCCACCCGCGCCAGCAGGTCGGGCGGCAACCACAGGTGGTCGTGCGCGCCGGCCAGTGCCACGTGCGCGGCCTCGTGCGCCGACTGCAGCGCGACGGCACAGCGCTGGCGGATCTCGTCGACCTGCGCCACGCGCGCCTGCACATGGCGCGGGCTGTAGCGCCGGCGGGCGCGCTCGGACACGATGCGCAGCATGGTGTTGTCAGGGCCGGCGGCCTCGCCCGCGATCGCGCGCGCCAGCGCCAGCTTGCCGGCGCCATCGTCGGCTGCGTCGTCGGGTTGCGCCGTGGTCTCGATCTCCAGCTGCTTCTCGAACGCGCGGGCCGCGCGGGCCAGCCACTGCAGGTCCAGCGGCACGGCCCGGCCCACCGTCTCGTCGCACCATTGCACCAGGGCCTGGACCTGCTCCGGCCGCGCACCGAGCGCGTACGGCAGCAGCCACAGGTCCCAGCGCTCGACCTGCGCCGCGCCGCGGCTGGCGGCCTGCACCTGCAACAGGCCGACCAGCTTGCGCCAGCGCCGGTCCGACACCGTCACCGCCTGTTGCGCGCACCAGGCCCGCGCCTGCACCAGCAGCGTGGTGACGGCATCCGGCAACAGCACCTGGCGCGCCCGTTCGCGCAGCGGCTGCAGGTCCGCGGCCCGCAGCTGCGGCCGGCTGCCTTCGGCATGCTCCGGCAAGGCCAGCAAGGCGGCGAAGCTGGCATCGCCCACCGGCTGCACCGGCACCCGCAGCAGGAAACGGTCATGGAAGGCCTGCAGCGATTCGTCTTCCGGCACCTCGTTCGTGGCCCCCACCACCGACACCAGCGGCACCCGGACCCGCCCCGCACCGTTGTCGAATTCGCGCTCGTTGAGCAGCGTCAGCAAGGCATTGAGAATGGCCGAGTTGGCCTTGAACACCTCGTCCAGGAACGCGACCTGCGCCGTCGGCAGGAAACCGGCGGTCAGGCGTTCGTACCGGTCCTGCTCCAGCGCGGTCAGCGACAAGGGGCCGAACAGCTCCTCGGGCACCGAGAACCGTGTCAGCAGGCGCTCGAAATACGGCGCGTCGACGAAGGCCGCGTGCAGGCGCCGGGCCAGTTCGCTCTTGGCGGTGCCCGGCGGCCCGATCAGCAATACATGTTCGCCGGCCAGTGCCGCCAGCAGCAGCAGCCGGACCGGGCCGTCGCGCTCGAGCAGGTTCCGGTCCAGGTCCGCCAGCGTGGCGCGCAAGATGGGCTCGTCCATGCCTGCATTGTGCTGTCAAACCCGGCCCGCTGGCAGTCACGCCCCCATGGACAGCTCCGATTCGGCGCGCGGTCTTGATGCAGCGCAAGGCCGGTGGCGGGCCCGGCTATCATGCGGCGAACCCCGCCGGCCCCGGCCGCGGCGGAGCCTGGAGACACCATGACACGCATCCTGAAACGAACGGCCCTGGTCCTGTTGCTGCTGGTCCTGCTGGCGGCAGCCGGCCTGGCCTGGTATTTCCACGCCAGGCAGCCGCAACGCAGCGGCACGCTGGAACTGGCCGGCCTGCAGGCACCGGTCAGCGTGCGTTTCGACGAGCGCGGCGTGCCGCATATCCGGGCCGGCAACGAGGCCGACCTGTACCGTGCGCTCGGTTACGTGCACGCGCAGGACCGGCTGTTCCAGATGGAGGTGGCACGGCGCCTGGCGCGCGGCGAACTGGCCGAGATCCTGGGTCCCAAGCTGGTCGACACCGACCGCCTGTTCCGCACGCTGGGCATCCGCGCCCATGCCGATGCCTATGTGCAGCGCATCGACACTACCTCGCCCGCCTACCAGGCGCTCGTCGCCTACCTGGACGGCGTCAACCAGTTCCAGGCGCGCAACCCGGCGCCGATCGAATTCGACGTGCTGGGTATTCCCAAGCGCCCGTTCACACCGCAGGACACCATGTCGGTCGCCGGTTACCTGGCCTTCAGTTTCGCGTCGGCCTTCAAGACCGAACCGGTCATGACGCAGATCCGCGACCGGCTCGGCGCCCGCTACCTGGAGGTGTTCGACCTGGACGCCTACCCCGGGGGCGTGGCGGCGCCGCGCGCGAGCGCGGCCTTGTCGGACGCCGACTGGCAGGCGCTGGGCCGGATCACGGCGCAGGTCCGGCAGGTACTCGATGCCGCCGTGGTGCCGCCGTTCGAGGGCAGCAACGCCTGGGCCATTGCCGGCAGCCGCACGGCCAGCGGCAAACCCATGCTCGCCGGCGATCCGCATATCGGCTTCTCCGCGCCGGCGGTCTGGTACGAAGCCCACCTGGAATCGCCGGGTTTCGATCTGTACGGGCACTTCCAGGTGCTCAACCCGATGGCGCTGCTCGGCCACAACAGCCGTTTCGGCTGGAGCATGACGATGTTCCAGAACGACGACGTCGACATGGCGGTCGAGAAGCCCAACCCGGACAACCCGGACCAGGTCTGGCACCAGGGCGGCTGGGTCGACCTGCAGCGCCGCACCGAGACGATCACGGTCAAGGGTGCGGAGCCGGTGACGCTGACGCTGCGGCGCTCGCCGCGCGGCCCCATCATCAACGACGCCTATCCGGACAACTACGGCACGACACCGGTGGCGATGTGGTGGGCCTTCCTGGAGACGGAGAACCCGATCCTGGAGGCCTTCCACGAACTGAACCGGGCCGACACGCTGGCCAAGGCACGCCAGGCGGCCGGCAAGATCCATGCGCCGGGCCTGAACGTGGTGTGGGCCAACGCCGATGGCGACATCGCCTGGTGGGCGGCGGCCCGGCTGCCGATGCGCCCGCAAGGCGTCAACCCGACCTATCTGCTCGACGCCGCCCGGGGCGAGGCCGACAAGCCCGGTTTCCATCCGTTCGCCGACAACCCGCACGAGGAAAACCCGGCGCGCGGTTTCGTGGTGTCGGCCAACCACCAGCCGGCCGTGGCCAGCGGCATCGACATCCCGGGTTATTACCAGCCGCCGGACCGGGTGCAGCGCCTGGTCTCGCTGCTGCAGGAGGCGCGCGGCAAGGCCGATGTGGCCCTGAGCCAGGCCATGCAGCTCGACGTGCGCAACGGCTACGCGCAGCGGGTGCTGGCACCGCTGCTACCGGTGCTGCGCGGCGTCGTCACCGACGCCGACGAACGCCAGCTGCTCGAGCGGCTGGCCGCGTGGGACGGCAGCTACACCACCGACAGCCTGGAACCCACGCTGTTCGTGCAGCTGCTGTACGAGATCGCCCATGCCGCGATGTTCGACGAACTCGGTCCGGTGCAGTTCGGCAACCTGCGGGGCAGCCGTTCGCTCGATTTCGCGCTGCCGCTGCTGGTCGCCGACGCCACCTCGCCGTGGTGGGATTCCGTGCGCACCCCCACCGTGGTGGAGACCCGGGAACAACGCCTGCAAGGCGCCTGGCGCGCCACCATCGACCATCTGCGCGCGACACTGGGCGCCGACCGGGCGGGCTGGGCCTGGGGCAAGGCCCACACCTTGACACACAACCATCCGCTGGGGCAACAAAAACCGCTCGACAAATTGTTCAGCGTCGGCCCGTTCCCGGTGCCGGGCGGGCGCGAGTTGCCCAATGCGCTGGGCACGTCCATCGGCCCGGCGCCGTGGGCTGTGACCTATGGCCCGTCGACGCGCCGCATCGTCGACTTCGCCGACGCCAGCCAGGCGCTGGGCATCAATCCGGTCGGGCAAAGCGGCGTGTTGTTCGACCGCCACTACCGCGACCAGGCCGACACCTATATCCGGGGCGGATATGTCCGCCAGTGGTTGTCCGAGGCCGACGTGGCGGCCAACACCCGCGACACCTTGACGCTGACGCCGCCCGGCATGCCTGCATCGCCATGACTCGCCGACGCGTTGCGACGACCTGAGCGGCACCCGGCCCGGCACTCGTACGACGCCGCGCCCGGGCCGTGACCCGCCCGGCTGGCGGCACGTCAACCCGGGCCGCCGGCAGGCCCGTCGTCGATCAACCCCATGGTCTCGAACGCCAGAACCGCCGCGACAGCCGCGTCGGCGCGGGCCTGCAACAACGCCCGCCGGTTCGCCAGCGCGGTACGCTGCGCGTCGATCAGTTCCAGCGACCCCGCCAGCCCCGCACGGTACAGCGACTGCGCCTGCTCCTCGGCGGCGCGTGCCGCATCGACGGCGCGACCACGCGCCGCCACGCGCACCGTCGCGCCCTGTTGCGCCGCCAGCGCCGACTCGACCTGCTGCAAGGCCTGCAGCAGGGTCTGGCGGTAGACTTGCGCGGCGCCGCGGGCACGGGCCCGGGCCGCGTCCACGTCGGCCTGCAGCGCGCCGCCGTCGAACAGCGTCACGTCCAGCGCGGCGGCCACGGTGGCCGTCACCAGTTCCAGCAGGCCACCACCGCCGGTCGCGGCGCCGAACACCAGCCGCCCCGGCAGGCGCAGGCGCGGTCGCAGCGCGGCCTCGGCCACACCCACGTCGGCCGCCGCGCCGACCAGTGCCTGCTCGGCGGCGCGCAGGTCGGGCCGCAGGCGCAACAGGTCGAGTGGCCGAGCCACCGGCTGCACACCCTGCAAGGCCGGGATGTCGGCCGTTGCCGGCTCTGTCACCCCCCGGGCACCGGTCCGTGCTTGCGCCGGCGGCAGCGGCGACTCGCCCGCGAGCACCTGCAGCGCGGCCAGGGCCTGGCGCACCCGCACGGCGGCGGCCGCCTGCTCGGCCTCGGTTGCCGCCATCTCCGCCGTCGCACGGTCACGGTCCAGCACCGGCGCCAATCCGGCCTCGACGCGGATCGTCGCCACGCGCAGCACCTCGCGCTGCAACTGCAGCACCTCGGCCAGCAGCGTTGCGTCCTGCGCGGCGACCCGCCATTCCAGGTACGCGCGCGCCGCCAGGCCGGCGGTCGACAGGCGGGCGGCCTGCAGCAGGTCCTGGCTGCGCAGCAGGCCGGCCGCGGCCGATTGCTCTGCCTGGCGCAGGGCACCCCACAGGTCGGTGTCGAAATCCAGCGTCAGCCCGACGCCGGGCTGCAGGCGGCGCTCGCCGGCGTCGCGTTGCAGGCGCAGCGTGGCGTCGGCCTGGGCGCCGAGCTGCACGCCCCGCTGCGCCCGCGCCGACTGCAGCAGCGCGCGTGCCTGGGCCGTCTGCTCGCCGGCGATGGCGATCTCCGGATTGGCCTGCAGCGCGCGCTCGACCCAGGACGCCATCGCGGCGTCGTCGAATCGATGCCACCAGCGCAGGTCGGCGCTCGATGGCTGCGGCGCCCCGGCGTCGGCGCCGAAGCGGTCGTCGGCGGCAAGCGCCACGGCACTCGCCGCCGACGCCGCAAGGTCCGTATCGCCGTGGCGCGGCCCGGTCTGCGCGCAGCCGGCCAGCAGCAGCAAGGCCGACACCAGGAACGGCAGCCCGCGCGCCGGCCGCCTGCGACCGGTGGCCGGTTGCGTGGTGGCGCCACGCATCACACCGACTCCACCGCGCCGGCGTCGGAGGCCGACTGCATCTCGCGCGCCAGCCGCTCGCCCTGGTGCGCGCGCGGCTTGGAGAACCGGGCCAGGCCCAGGTACACCACGGGGGTCAGGAACAGCGTGAATACCGCGGCCAGCGAAAGCCCGCCGAAGATCACCCAGCCGATGGCCGCGCGCGATTCGGCGCCCGGCCCGCTGCCCAGCACCAGCGGCACGGCGCCGAGCACGGTCGACGCCATCGTCATCACGATCGGCCGCAGGCGCAGGCTGGCGGCCTCCTGCGCGGCCTCGCGCACGCTGCGCCCGGCGTCGCGCAGCTGGCCGGCGAACTCGACCATCAGGATGCTGTTCTTCGCCATCACGCCCACCAGCAGCAGCAGGCCGATCTGGGTGTAGATGTTGATCGAGGTGCCGGACAGCGCCATCGCGAACACCGCGGCGGCCAGCCCGAACGGCACGCTGATCAGCACCACGGCGGCGCTGGTGACGCCTTCGAACTGCGCCACCAGCACCAGGAACACGACCAGCAGCGCGATGCCGAAGGTCACCGTCACGTCGCGCCCGGTCTGCTCCAGCGTGGCGGCATCACCGCGGAACAACAGGCCCATGCCCGGGGGCAACTCTTTCGCGGCCAGCGCACGCAGCCCGTCCACCGCCTGGCGCAACGGCACGCCCTCGGCGGTGACGCCGGACAGGCCCACCGAACGCCGCTGCCCCAGGCGCTGCAGCTCCGACGGAATCGCGGTTTCCTCGAAATGCACGAACTGGGCCAGCGACACCAGTTGCCCGTCACCGGCCCGCACCTGCAGGCCGAGCAGGTCCTGCGGGTTGGTGGCGCCGCGGGCACGGCTCTCGAGCATCACCGGCACGCTGCGGTCGTCGGCGGTCAGCTCGGCCACCTCGGTGCCGTCGACCAGCGCGCGCAACACGGTATCCAGGCCGTCGACCGGCACGCCGAGTTCGGCCGCGCGTTGCCGGTCGACCTGCAGCGTGAGTTGCGGCTGGGTGGCGGCATAGTTGACCCGCACGTCGCGCATGCTCGGCAACTCGCGTTCGATCGCCTCGGCATAGGCATACGCGGCCTCGGCGATACGCGTGTAGTCGTCGCCGGTTATCGCCATCTGCACGCTGCCGTCGCCACCGCAGTAGCCCAGGCTGGAACCGCTGCGGATGCGCACCCGTACCCCGGGCAGGCCGTCGAGCGCACGTTGCACCCGCTCCGACAACGCGGCCTGCGAGACCGTGCGCCGGTCCCAGTCGACCAGCGGCGCAATGATGTAGCCCCGGTTCAGGTCGTAGAAGCCGGTGATGGTGTAGATGTTCTCGACCAGGCCCTCGTCCTGCAGCGGTGTGACCGCGGCCAGCGCCTGCTCGATCTGGCGGTCGCTGTAGGCCAGGCCGACGCCGTCCGGGCCGTCGAGCCGGATCGACAACACGCCGCGGTCCTCGACCGGCGTGAGTTCCTGCGCCAGGCGCGGATACAGCAGGGCCGCGCCCAGTGCCAGCGCCAGGCTCACCGCCAGCACCCACCAGGCGTGGCGCAGGCATGCCGCCAGCATCCGTTCGTACAACGCGACCGCCCGATCGCCGCCGGCCGACAGGCGGCGCCAGACGAAGCCGGGTTCGGACTCCGCCGGCAGGCGCGACGCAATCATCGGCCCGAGCGACAACGCGACGAACGACGACAAGGCCACGGCAATGGCCATCACGAATCCGAATTCGGCGAACAGGCGGCCGGCGGCCGAGGGCAGGAAGGAGATCGGCACGAACACCGCCACCAGCGTCGACGTGGTTGCCACGACCGCAAAAAACACCTCGCGCGTGCCGAGCACCGCCGCGGCGCGTGGCCCCAGGCCCTGGGCTCGCCGGCGCTGGATGTTCTCGAGCACGACGATGGCATCGTCCACCACCAGGCCGGTGGCCAGCAACAAGGCCAGCAAGGTCAGCAGGTTGACCGAGAAACCCAGTGCCCAGATCGCGGCCAGCGTGCCGATCAGCGCAATCGGTATCGCCACCGCCGGCACCAGCGTGGCGCGCCAGCTGCCCAGGAACAGGCCGACGACACCGATCACGATCAGTGCCGCCGCGCCCAGGCTGAACACGACCTCGCTGATGGCGCCGCGGATGAACACCGCGTCGTCGGAGACCACGGTCAGCTGCACCGCGTCGTTGCCCTGGTTGATGCGCGCGACCGCGGCGCGCACCCCGTCCGAGATCGACACGCTGTTGGACTGCGCCTGTCGCACGATACCCAGGCTCACGACGTTGCGACCGTTGAGCCGCACGTAGGAGGTGGCGTCGGCCGGCGCGTAGAACACGTCGGCCACCTCGCCCAGCGCCAGTCCCGGGCGCATGCGCAAGGCCCGCATCTGCGCCGGCGTGGCCACCGAGGCGTTGGCGCGCACCAGCAACTCCTGCTGCTGCGACTCCAGGCTGCCGGCCGGCACGTCGGCACGCGCGGTGCGCAACACGGCGGCGACGTCGTCGACCGACAGGCCGTGGGCCGCGAGCCGCGTCGGCTCGATGCGCACCCGCATCACGCGCTTGCGGGAGCCGAACAGCGTCACGTCGGCCACGCCGGGCACCGAGACCAGCTCGGGCTCGATGCGGTCCTCGACCACCCGCGACAAGGCGTCGATCGCCAGCGTGTCGCTGGACACCGCCAGCTGCAGCACCGGCTCGGCGTCGGCGTCGGACTTCACGACGGTCAGGTTCTCCACGCCGGTGGGCAGGTCACGCTGCGCGCGCGCGATCGCGTCGCGCACGTCGTTGGCCGCCGTGACCAGGTCCACGCCCGGGTTGAACTCGATGATGACCCGCAGGTTGCCCTCTTCGCTGGCCGAACGCACCAGGTAGACGCCCGGCACCCGCGCGGCGGCGGCCTCGAGCACCCGCGTGACCTCGGCGTCGAGTGTCTCCGGTGCCGCGCCCGGGTAGTCGGCCCGCACCGCGACGATGGGACGGTCGATGTTGGGCAATTCGCGCACCTCGACACCGAGCAGCGCGCTGATGCCGGCAATGACCAGCAGCAGGTTGATCACGATCACCAGCCAGGGCCGGCGGATCGCCAGGGCCGGCAGGTCGTCGGCGTCGCGCGGGTTCATCGCGATGCGGCGGCGGCAGGTGCCGGCGCAGGCACTGGCGCGACCTGGTTCACCGCGGCCACCGTGCGGCCGGCGCGCAGGCGCTGCACCCCTTCGACGACGACGGGGGCGCCCACCGGCAGCGGGCCGTCGAGCAGGATCTGTTCGTCGACCCGGCGCACCGAGCGCACCAGCACCTGTTGCGCGCGGCCATCGACCACCGTCCAGACATAGGCCCCGTCGCGCCCCCATTGCAGCGCCAGCTCCGGCACCGCCACGTAACGCGCGCCGGCCAGGTCCAGCTGCACCGTGAACGACATGCCCGGTCGCAACAGGTCGTCGGGGTTGGGTACGCGGGCACGCAGGCGCAGGTTGCGCGACGCGGCGTCGATACGGCTGTCGATCTGGTCGATGCGGCCCGGAAAATCACGCCCGGCGAAGGCCGGGTTGGTCACGCGCACGGTCTGCCCGATCTTCAGGCGCGCGGCATAGACCTCGGGCAACTCGAAGGCCACCTGCAGCGTGCGCCGGTCGTCCAGTGTCGTGATTGCGGTGTCCGAGTCCACCCGGTCCCCCGGCTCGACGGCCGCGATACCGACGACCCCGGCGAAGGGCGCCAGCACGACCCGGTCGGCAAGGTCCTCGCGCGCCTGGCGCAGCGCGATCTCGGCCAGTTCGACGCCGCTTTGTGCCTCGTCGATGATGCTGCCCGGCACCGCGCCGGTGCCGCGCGTGCTCTCGTAACGCGCCATCAGGCGCCGGGCCGCCTCCAGCCGGGCCGTGGCCAGGTCGACCGCCAGCCGCTGGGCACGGTCCTGCAGGCGCAGCAGCACCTCGTCCTTGCGCACCCGCTGGCCCGCGCGGAAGCCGACCTGCACGACCTCGCCCGCCACGGCGGGATACACGGTGACCGAGCGCGCGGCCAGCCCGGAGCCCAGCACCTCCAGCCGGGCGGTGTCGAGTTTCTCGACGCTGGTGGCCAGCACCACGGGCACCGGCGGCGGAGCGCGGCGCGCGACCTCGTCGGTGGCGGTCGCCGGCGCCCGCGGCTGGGCGCGGGCCATCCAGCCGAGCAGGATGGCACACGGCACGAGTACAACGAGAAAAAGGGCGAGGAATCGACGCTGGGGTCTGGACACGGGCGCAGGTGGTTGAGGTTCGGGTCAGCAGTGGGACGCCCGACTGCCGCACAAGTTCCGCACCGGGACCACATGCGCATCGGGCATCCGACAACACGAAGCGCACACCATACACCAGCTGCGCCGCGCCGGTCCGCACACGGGAAAGACCCCACCGGGCCGGCACACCCGCCGGCCCCGGTCCGGCGCGTTCAGCGCAACACGAGCACCGGAATGTGGGAATGCGTCAACACATGCTGGGTCTCGCTGCCCAGCAGCACCCGGGCCAGGCCGCGACGGCCATGGGATGCCATCACGATCAGGTCGCAGTCGCGCTTGCGTGCCACATCGATCACGGTATCGGCGATGAAGTTGGACTTTTCGGTGACGGCGCTGACCTGCACCCCGGCTGCCTGCGCCGACGCCTTCACGCCGTCGACCACCGCCTGCGCGATCTCGGCGCGGCGTTTTTCCTGCGCCGCCTTTTCGCCGGCATCGCGGCGTATCTGGCCGTCCCAATGGTCATCCACCTGCAGCTGGGCCACCTTCAGCGCCACCAGCTCGGCACCATGCACCTTGGCCAGCGCGATCGCATGATCCACCGCCTTGCCCGACAACTCCGATCCATCCGTGGCCACCAGTATGCGTCTGTACATGATCCATTCCCTCCTGCTGCAATGAACGGCGGCAACGACCGGCTCGGCCCGTCGGCCCCCACACCTGCCCGCACCCCCGGCGCCGGCAGGAACCCTTGCAACGAATGTAACCGCTTCCGCGACCCGGCATGGGCGCGGACGCGGGCGACGCGCCACGCGCCTAGCGGGCCGGCCAGTAGAAAACCCGTTCGCTGGCGGCGCGTCCGACCCGGACCGTCCTGGTCTGCGTCACCCCGTCGTAGGTGGCGCGGATGCGGTAGGTGCCTGGATCGAGCCGCACGAAGAACCAGGGCCCGACGGCATCGTAGGGACCGAGCGCGACCTGCGCGCCCGGCCTGTCGATCGCCACATCGACGCCCGCCAGGTATGCGCCGCTGCGGGCCTGGGCGAAGACCAGGCGCAGGTTGTATCGGTCACGCGCATCGCGCATCTGCAAGCGTTCCTCTTCGCCGATGCCGCCGCTCAGATGGGCGCCGGCCGATGGCAGGGCCGGCGCGGTCTGTGCCTGTGCAAGGCTCGCGGAAGCCGCCAGCAACAGCGACGCGACCGACAGGGCGCAGGCATGGGACACGAAGCGGTGAATCACGTTCAATGGGGTCATGTCGAACTCCTCATGGCTGTGGGCAACGGACCTGCACGCCACGACAGACCGGAGGGTGCCCCGCGCCGCCCGGCTGGCGCCGGAGCCGGCACGGCCTCGCCCTGCACGCGTGCTCGCATCATGCATTCTTGCCCGCGCACGGTCCGTGTCGATTGCCGCAACGCAATCGAACGGCCGATCCGGCAGCGGCGTCGCCGGACATCCGGGACCGACAACGGCATATCGCAATCCTGGTTGAGCATGCTCATTTCGCCGGACGGCCGATGGACGTCCAATCAGGCTTTGCGTTCCGATACGCGGCGTTGGCGAACACGGCTTCGGCCCCTGCGTTCGACGGCGCGTGCCGACCGGCGCGCGGACAGCGGCTCATCCATCCATTGCAGGCACCACGGGCGAGGCAACACATGCGCAAATGGGACAAACGGGTACAGCAACTCGCACAGCGGGAGCTGGCACAGGCACCATTGCCGATCGGCGGCATCCGGGAGTCGGAGCGGTCAGCCGACGGCGGGCAGCGGTTCGCCCGGCTGCTCGGCCGGCTCTATGAAGAGGGCTCCACCGCGGCCCGCCGGCGCCTGCTCGAGGAGTTGCTGCGCCCGATGAGCACGTTCGCCCTCATCGGCGTCGCGAACGGCCTGTTTGCGCGCATCAAGGCACGCAGCGCGGAGTGGCAGCCGTTCCAGTTGCGGGACGAGGACATCGCGATGGTCGACACGCGGGACGTCGTCGCATTGGTCGAGCACGCGGTGGCGGGCAACGCGCACACCACGGCGACCTTGACGGCCACCGTCCGCAATACAGCGGAACTGGCGCATCTGGCCGCCGCGCACGCGCTGCCGATGCAAGTGCCGTCGACCGCGGCGCCGGCGACGCAGGACCCGGCGATGTCGTCCCGTTGACGGCGGACCGTCGCGATGCCTGGACCCGTCGACGATGGCTTGCGATGGGTCCGCCCGGACTTGTGCCGGCTGCGCCTTTTCGCCGGCATCAGGCCTCGCCGCGGGCAAACACGATGCCGGCCACCCGGTGCAGCCGCCCGCGCTCCCTGCGGATCACCGGCGCGTCAACCTGCTCAGCTCGGGTGTCGTGCGGGCGTCGACGGGCAACGTGATGCGCAGCCCGGCGTTCATGACGTCCGGCGCCTCGGCGCCCAGGCGCGTGACGAAGGCGGTCTTCCAGTCGCGTTGCCCGGTCGATTCGGGACGCGCGGCGTCCCAGTTCCGCCACAGCCGCCGGGACGGCTCTGCCGACACCGGGCCTTGCTCCTGCACGGACACGGGCGGGTCGAACCGCACGACAACGGGCTCGTTTTCGCGCGCCGGTACCGGCTCGACACGCTCGGGGGCCGTCTCGCCAGTCCAGCTGAACGGCAACCCGGGTGACACCTCCACGGCGGGCGCAGGCGACTCGACAGGGGACGGGACGGGTGCGGGATCGGCCAGCCGTTGCGACGGTACCGGCGCTTGCTCCGTCGCAGGCTCCGGCTGCAGCTCAGGCGCTGTCGCAGCTGCGGAAGTCATGACCGCGCCATCGTCCATCGCGGGCAAGGGGGCCGTGATCATCTCGTCGGCCACAGCCGGCTCAGGCACCGGCGCCGTGTCGCCGGACACCGCCACGACCGTTCCCAGGCTGGCGATCGGATCCGCCGCAGCGGCGACGTCCACGACGGACATCGCCGGCGCCGGCGTCGGCGCCGGCAGCTCCGGTATCACCGGCTGCACGAAGCCCACCACCCGGCGCTGCATCCACAGGATGTCCAGGCTGCTGTATGCGCCGTTGCCGCTGGTGTCGCCCAGGATGGTCGGATCGAGCAGCGGATAAGCCGCAAACCCGGTGTCGAAACCGACCACCACGCGCTGCATCCAGACCACGTCCAGCGAGCTGTAGGCCTGGTTCGCACTCGTGTCGCCGACATAGGCGTTGACGTGTAAACCGTCGTCGGCCCGCGCGAGCATCACCTGCCCGCCGGCGTCGGTGATGGCCACCGCCGTCAGGTCCAGCACCTGCATCTGTGTATACCGGCTCGTCGCGCCCAGCGGCACGTCGGCCATCAGGCGCACCAACTCGACCGTGCCGGCGCTGGCCAGCGGCGTGGACAGGTCGACCACCACGTCGACCCGGCCGGCCGGGCCGAACACGGTACCGACCGTGCTGCCCGCCGGTGCGCCCGAACCGAGCGCGAAACCGTCGACCGTGAGCAGCGCCGGATCGTAGTCCAGCGTGAACGCGATGCGGCTGGCGCCGGCGGCGGCACGCAGCTGGATCGGCAGGCCGGCCCTGTTTGCCGCCTGGTCCAGCGCCTGGCCCGGGCCGCGTGCGATGTCCGCGATCGACAACACCGCGCCGGCGCCGGTCACGCTGAACGTGGCGACATGGTCGCCGCCGGCCACGCCATCCGCGTCGCCGTCGAGCACGGCACCTGCCAGGTCGGCAAACCCATCGGCCCGCGATGCCAGCGTCACCGTGTAGGTACCCGAAGCCAGTTCCGGGCCGGTGCCCAGAAAACGGAATCCCCACTGGTCCGCGTCCAGCAGCAGATTGCCCTTGACCAAACCGCCGGGGCCGACCACGACCAGGTCGGCGGCATCCAGGCCACGCACGGCGGAGTCGACCAGGTTCAGCACGCTGGCATCGATCGCATCGTTGAAACGCACCGTGAAGCCACTGTCGTCCGCGGCGAACGATGTCACCTGCAAGGTCGCGGGCGTCACGGCGAGCTGGACCGGCGCGGCCTCGAAGTCACCGTCGCCGTTGCTGGCGGTGCTGCGCACCGTGTAGTTGCCGGCGTCGCCATAGACATGTTGTGCGCCGGTGGCGTCGCCGTCGACGATGTCGACCTGTCCGTCGCCCCAGTCGATGCGCCATTGCGCCAGCGGATCCAGCCCCGGGTCGCTCGACGCCAGCGTGATCGCATAGACCGCGCCGGCCATCACCTGTGCCGGCCCCTGCACCGTGAGTGTCGGCGCCACGTCGGCCACCGCAACGGTGAAGCTGCGCTGGGCCACGCCGCCATCGTCATCGGTCACCCGCACGACGATCAGGGTGCTGGCCGGGCCGTCGGGCGCGGTCCAGCTGAACAGCCCGTTCTGGTCGACGGACGCACCCGCGGGCGGGTTCACCAGTGACCAGACCAGCGTATCGAATCCGGCGTCGCTGGCGCCGAGTTGCAGCTCCAGCGCCGCGCCTTCGTTCACCGCCTGGTCGGCGATGAATGCCAGTTCCGGTGCCAGGTTGGATACCGTCACCGTCGTCGACGCGGTACTGGTGCCGGTGTCGTCATCGGTGATGACGAGATCGATGGTGTAGCTGTCCTGCGGCGTGCCGCTCGGGTTGTCGTCGAGGTAGCGGTGCGTCAGCGCGAAGGTCTGCACCGCGCTGCCGTTGGCGACAAAGAACACCCGCTCGACATTGCCCGGCGACGCGGGATCGCCCCAGTCGATGTCCAGCGCGAAGCTGTCGGCCGTTCCCGGGTCGGTGATCGTGCCCGTCAGTGTCGTGATGCCGCCTTCGGTGAGGGCCGTGGCGTTCAATGCGCCGAGCACCGGTGCCACGTTGTCCACCGTCACGAAGGTCGTCGCCGTGCTGCTGCCGCCGGCGTTGTCGCTCACCTGCAGGCCGATCGTCAACACGTTGCTCGGCGTGCCGCTCGGGTTGTCGTCGAGGTAGCGGTGCGTCAGCGTGAACGTCTGCGAACCGGTCGCGCTGGCGGCGAACAAGACCTGCTCGGTATTGCCCGGTGACGACGCATCACCCCAGTCGATGTCCAGCGTGAAACTGTCGGCCGTGCCCGGGTCGGTGATCGTGCCGGTGAGTGTGGTCGTGCCGCCTTCCAGGACCGCCGTGGCATCGAGCAGGCTCAGCACCGGAGCGACATTGGACACCAGCACCGTCGTCGTCACCGTTTCCATCGCGCAGGCCGGATCGGACGCCGTCACGCTGATGGTGCGGCTCGCACCGGCGTTGTCGTCGACGTAGCGGTGTGTCAGCGAAAACGGCTGCGCACCACTGCCATCGGCGGTGAATCGCACCCGCTCGAGGTTGCCCGGCGACGACGGGTCGCCCCAGTCGATGTCGAGCGTGAAGTCGTCGCCGGTGCCGGCGTCGGTGATCATGCCGGTCAGCGTCGTCAGGCCGCCCTGGATGGTGGCCGTTGCCTGCAGATTGCTCAGCACGGGCGCCGCATTGGCGACGGTCACCCGCAGGCTGCCGGCCACCGAATACCCGGTGGCGGATGCATCCTGCACCCGCACCTTGACGGTGTACGCGCCGTCCTGGATGTACAGATGGCTCCGATCGGCGATGCTGCCCGCCGCAGCTTGCGAGAAGAACTCGCGCTCGCTGCCATCACCCCAGTCCACGCTCAGGTTCCAGGGGCCAAGGTACTCGTCGTTCGTGAACGAGCCGAGCGCAACTGGCACGGATGCACCTTCGACCGCCGTCTGGGCCGATGCCATGACCAGTTGCGCCGGGGAATTGGCCGCCACGTTGGAGAAATTCGCAACCGAGTTGTCGAAATTGAGCTGGCCACCGCCACCACCGGTGGTGTCGAAAGCCTGGGCGTAGGTGGCGAAGACCGAGAAGCTTTCCTGCACCGATAGCAAGGTGTCGCCGAAACCACCGCCGAGTTCGCTGACCGAGAACTGCAGGCTGGACTCTCCCAGTGTGCGCAGGTCGTAGTCGTCCGCGCCGCCCTGGC
>JBFIDI010000045.1:0-19440 GCA_041581405.1 Burkholderiaceae bacterium | reverse complement strand
CCGCCATGCGTGCGCTGGGTGCCGAACTGGTCGAACACGGCGACGATTTCCAGGCCAGCCGCGAGCATGCGCTGGACCTGGCGGAACAGCGCGGCGCGCTGATGGTGCCCAGCTTCCACGTCGACCTGGTGCGCGGCGTGGCGACCTACTGGTGGGAGTTCCTGCGTGCGGCGCCACAGCTGGACGTGGTCTACGTGCCGATCGGCCTGGGCTCGGGCATCTGCGGCGCCATCGCCGCCAAACGCGCGTTGCGGCACCCGGTGCGGATCGTCGGCGTCGTCAGCAGCCACGCGACCACCTATGCCGACTCGCTGGCAGCCGGCCACGTGGTCGCGGCGCCGGTGAGCACCGTGCTGGCCGACGGCATGGCCTGCCGGATCGCGGAGCCCGATGCGCTCGACACGCTGACGGGCGAACTCGACCACGTGGTGACGGTCAGCGACGCACAGGTCGCGCAGGCCATGCGCGAGCTGTTCGCCGACACCCACAACGTCGCAGAAGGCGCGGGCGCGGCCGGTTTCGCCGCCGCGATGCAGGAACGCGACGCGTTGCGCGGGCAGGTCGTGGGCACGGTGATCTCGGGCGGCAACGTCGACAGCGCCGTCGTGGCCCGCGTGCTCGATGGCGCCGGCGCCGCAACGTGAAATACCTGCAGGCCTATCCGCAGACGCTGCAGGACCAGGCACGCGCGATGCTCGCCGCCGGCACCCTGGGCCCGATGCTGCAACGCCGTTATCCGCAGGCCCATGCGATCCGCACCGACGGCGCCTTGTATGACTACGTGACCGAATGCAAGAACCGCTTCATGCGCGGCGCGCCACCGCTGTCCAAGGTCGCGTTCGACAACAAGCTGCAGGTGGTTGCGCACGCCCTGGGCACACACACGACCGTCTCGCGGGTGCAGGGCAGCCGGCTCAAGTCCAAGCGCGAGATCCGCATCGCCGCGCTGTTCCGCCACACGCCCGAGGCCTTTCTGCGCATGATCGTCGTGCACGAACTGGCGCACCTGAAGGAGCGCGCGCACGACAAGGCCTTCTACCAGCTGTGTTGCCACATGGAGCCGGACTACCACCAGATCGAGTTCGACCTGCGGCTGTACCTGACGCAACTCGACCATGCGCAGGCGTCTTGCGCGCCCCTGCCCAACGGCGCAGACTGAGCGTCGCCCGCGCGGCTTCGACCTTGTCGGCACCCCGCGGCGCGGGACGCACTACCATGCTGATGCCATGACACCGCGCCCGCCCGAGACCGATGTGCCCGCGGCCACGCGGGTTCCGCCCGAGCCCCGACCCTTGAGCCGGCCGGTGCGCGGCTTGTTGTGGCTGGCGGGCACGATCGCACTCGGTCTGGGCATGGTCGGCGTGGTGTTGCCGGGCCTGCCGACGACACCGTTCATCCTGCTGGCCGCTGCCTGTTATGCCCGCGCGTCACCGCGGCTGCACCGGCGCATGCGCGAAAGCGCCTGGATCGGCCCGATGCTGCGCGACTGGGAACACAACCGCAGCCTGACCCGGCGGGTCAAGACCCTTGCGCTGACGATGATGACCGTGATGGTCGCCGTATCGGTCTGGACCTTGCACGGGCGCCCGTGGCTGCAGGCCGTGCTGGTGCTCGCGGGCCTGCTGGGCGTGTGGGTGGTGGGCTGGCGTATTCCGACCCGGACCGGTCGCCGCTGATCGCTGCGCGGGTGCGCGCGGCTACCGAGTGTTACCCGATCGGACCGCCAGACCCCGGGCACAGCCGGGATAATGACGGGTTCGCCGTTTCACCCGATCACCGCCGTCGCAGCGACGACGGCGCCTGCCCATGTTCTCCCGCCCCACCGACCTCGATTCCCCCGCACGCCCCCTGGCGATGCGACACCTGCCCTGGCTGACCGCCTGCGCGGCGACCCTGGCCCTGGTGCCGGCGTTGGCCCAGCCGTCTGCCGCGACGACACCCGGCCAGTGGGCCGACTGCACCGCGCTGGCCGACAACGCCGCGCGGCTGGCCTGCTTCGACGGCTGGGCCGCGCGCCAGACGTCGGCATCGGCCTTGTCGGCGACCATCGACACCGGCCGGCAAGCCGCAACGGCGCCGGCCGGCACCACCGCGGCCGAGGGCAAGCCCGCCGACACCGCGCTCGTGACCGCGGTCGAAGAAGACCTGACCGAGCGACCCTGCTCCGACCCGCAGTCGTCGCCGATGTCGCGTTTCTGGGAACTCGAACCCGCCAGTGACTGCGGCACCTTCGGCATCCGGGGTTACCGGCCGCTGAGCCTGTCGTGGATCGGCTCGGACAGCGTCAACAAGGCGCCATCGTCGCCCGCGGCCGGCCATACCGTCACCACACCGGTCAACTACAGCACCTCGGAAACGCGCATCCAGTTGTCGGTACGTACCAAGATCGCACGTGGCCTGCTGACCGACGGCGATTCGCCGCGCCGCGACTCCTTGTGGTTCGGCTACACCCAGCAGTCGTACTGGCAGCTATTCAACGGCGACATCTCGCGCCCGTTCCGCAGCACCGACCATGAACCCGAGCTGACCTACATCTTTCCGACCGACGTGCCGCTCGAGGGCGGCTGGCGCTGGCGTTATGCCGGCCTGTCGCTGAACCACCAGTCCAACGGCCAGAGCCTGCCGCTGTCGCGCAGCTGGAACCGCATCATCGCCATGGTCGGCGTGGAGAAGGACGACCGCTTCGCGCTGACGGCCCGGGCCTGGGCCCGCGTGCCGGAAAAGGACGAAAACGACGACAACCCGGACATCAGCGACATGATCGGCCGCGCCGAATTGGCCGGGGCCTGGAACGTCAACAAGACCAACACCCTTGCGCTGACCCTGCGCCATTCGTTGCGCAGCACGGCACGGGGTTCGGTGCGGCTGGAGTGGCTGCGCACGATCGGCTCGGCCCGCGCCAACGGCGAGCCGAGCCGGTTGCGTTTTCATACCCAGCTGTTCAGCGGTTATGGCGACTCGCTGCTGGACTACAACCGCAAGCGCACGGTGCTCAGCCTGGGCCTGAGCCGGGTGGATTTCTAGCCGGGCGGTCGGCCACCTGCGCCGGTGGCCCTAGGGGTTCACCGCGGCGACCTCCTCGGTCGTGAAGTCCGCGGGCAACACGATCTCGAGCAGTTCGACGTCGTCGCTGTGGCCGAGCTCGCGATGGCGAATGCCCGGCGGCTGGTGCACGCAGGAACCGGCCTCGAGCCGGACCGTGCCTTGCCCTTCGTATTCGAACTCGATCCATCCCTTGAGCACGTAGACCAGCTGGAACTCGGCGCCATGCCGATGCGGCTGGCTGGAGAATTCAGTGCCGCCGGCGGATCGAATGACATGCGCGACCACGCGGCCTTGCGTCGCCTCCTTGATGCCCAGGTCACGGTATTCGAAGAAGGAACGCAGCCCGCGCTCGAAACGCGCGTCCCTGGCATGGCTGGCGACGAAACCTTGTGGGGTCATGGAATCTCCTCGGGGTTGCGCTTCTATGTTCGCAAGCCCTGTCGTGCCGGTCAAGCCGGCCGGACGTGCACCCCCGTGCGAGGCATGCGGGTCAGGGAGCCGGCTCTCGCCGGTTCGCGCCGGCCGGGTTCGCTGCGCGCAGCTGGTGGCGCATGTGCAGCGACAGGCCCAGCGCGGCCATCGACGGATCCCTGCGCGCCAGAATGGTTTCGGCCAGCGGCAGCAACTGCTCTTCCTCCAGGCGCGCATGGGCCTCGTAACGGGCCACCAGATCGGCCATGGCCACCGGGTCCGGCAGCACCGACTCGCCGCGGGCGAGTCCTTCGAGTGCCGGCTCGAGTGTCGACCACACGGCCTCGATGCGACGGTGTTCGGCTGTCAGCGATTCGGTCAGCGCACGCATCCCGCCGTACTCCGCGGGATTGCTGGCAGCCAGCACGGCGGGAAACAACTCCTTTTCTTCTTCGCCGTGGTGATCGAACATGGCGCCGCGGAAGGACTGCAGCGCCTGGCGCGCGATGTCGTGGGTTTGCGGCGTCACGCCGGGTTGCCGCGCCAGTTCAGCCAGAGACAGCAACTGGGCGCGGATCCCCTCGTGACAACGGGAAAACCCGTGAATCGGCAAACTGCCAGCCACAACGTCACGGGAGATGTCGGTCTGGGCCATGATGGTGGTCTCCTGTGCGTTCCCGCCGACGCGACATCGCGTCATCGCGGCGAATCGACACGGTAACAAGGCTTGACTCGCCGGGACTTGACGTGGATCAGGCGGACTTGTCGCAACGGATGTGCGCGGCTTGCGGCGCAGGGGGCTTCACTGCAGTCTCCCTTGCCCCGACAAGGCACCCCTGAGCCCAACGATCTGCCAGCACACTGCCAAGACACCAGCGAGTCGACTTCCCAGCTCGTCCGTGTCGCCATGGCGTCGGTCCATGACACCGACTGCCACCAGATCCTGCGCGCCACATGGTGATCGCCGATCTGGCCTGACACAGTGTTTCGAACCATCGCCCGCTCAGGCATTCGTCCAGGAATCCGCGTGCGCGTGCGCGGTGCAAGTGAATTCCCGAACCGGTATATCCAACACGCCGTCGGCCTGCTGGCGGACTCAGAACGAGAACGCTGCGTTCAAAAGTGATCAACGGCATTCCCAATGTTGAACCGCATACTAGGACTGAAAACCACTGCATCGGTTCATGCGGTGGCAAGTGCGGTGCTAGATCAAACGCTCAGCACCGATTTCGTTTCAATCAAATGCGCGAAGTATGCGAGGAGTCATCATTGCAAACCTTGATCAGCCGTTCGGGCTCGCCCGGACGATCCGATTCTGAAAAGCAGCCATCAGCTTGCGAACACCTCCATGCGCGCGCAATCCGCGGGCAACTCTCGAAATGGGCCATGGCCCTGACGGCATGCCTGGTCGCAAATCTGGCATTCGGTCAGGCGGCAGACTATCCGACGAAGCCCGTGCGCATCATCGTGCCATTTGCCGCAGCCGGCAGCACGGACATTCTGGCCCGGGTTACGGCTCGCGCGTTGGAAGCTGAACTCGGACAGAACTTCGTCGTCGACAACAAGCCCGGTGCCAGCGGAAACATTGGAGCAGAAATCGTGGCAAAGGCGCCGGCCGACGGCTACACACTGCTGTACACAGGGTCCAATATCACAGCCAACCCTGCTCTGATGAAAGTGCCATACGACGTCGTGAAAGACTTCGCGCCCATCAGTCGTGTCGCCTTCCTGCCCTTGGCCCTCTTCAAATCACCCACCGTTGCGACCAATACCGTTGCCGAACTGGTGGCGCTTATCAAGGCGAATCCGGGAAAATTCAATTTCTCATCGAGCGGCAAAGGTGGTGCGCCTCACCTGGCAGGCGAACTGTTCCGCGAGAGCTCCAACCTGGATATGGTGCACGTCCCCTACAACGGCGCTGGTCCTGCGCTCAAGGACGTCGCTGCAGGACAGGTTCAACTGACCTTCAGTACCTATACGTCGGCGCAAGCGCTGCTGGCCGCCGGAAAGCTGGACGCCGTGGCAGTTGCCAATCCCAACAGACTCGACTCGATGCCAACTGTACCGACCTTCGATGAAGTCGGCATCAAGGGCCTCGAGATGGGGACCATGAACGGATTTTTTGCACCGGCGGGCACGCCCCCCGCTATCATCGCGAAGCTCTACGCCGCATTGCAGAAAGCAGGTCAGAGTGCTGAGTTTCGCAAGCAATTCGTTGATCGAGGCGGCGAAGTGATGCTTGAGAATCCAGACGTGTTCACGACATATGTCCGTGATGATCTGCGCCGTTGGAGAAACCTGATCTCGAAGGTTGGCGGGATTCAGTGAACCATATCCACACGGTTGGCATCAACGAGCCAACAGAGCCACTGCGGCGAGTTCTTCGGGCGGGACATGGATAACACATTGGCAAGCCCCATCGAAGCGGAATACGGCGCGCGCGATCCGGTTCCAACATATCCTCATGCCTAGCAAGATCAGATTGGGATTTATCGGGGCGAACGTCCATGCACTGTGGGCTTCACAATCACATTTTCCCGCGACCATGGCAAGCGCGGACGTCGAGCTGGCGGCGGTTTGCACCACCAGGCCGGAGAGTGCCGAAGCAGCGCGAAAAGCTTTTGGTGCAAAGCTGGCCTTCAGCGACTATCGGGAGATGGTGTGTTCTCCACAGGTTGACGCCGTGGTGGTGGTGGTGCGTGTGCCGTCCCACCATGCCCCGACCCTCGCCGCAATTGAAGCTGGAAAGCCCGTCTACACCGAGTGGCCTCTCGGCAGAAACACGGCGGAGGCGGAGGACCTGCATGCGAGAGCACTCGCCAAGGGTGTGCCCACGGCAGTCGGACTTCAGTCCCGAGTGAGTCCCGGACTGCTCTTTGCGAAGGAACTACTGGAAACCGGCTACGTCGGCAAGGTCCTGGCGTGCAACGTAGTGACGTTCCGGGACGGTTCGCCGAACAAGCCATCCAAGCTCAACTGGATGGCCGACTCCACAAACGGAGCCAACACTTTCACCATCGCCACGGGCCATGTCGTGGACGCGATGCGCCTGGTCGCGGGAGACTTCACACGGGTATCAGGCCTGTTGTCTACCCAGCTGACGCAATGGAGCGACCCAGAGACTGGCAAGGTGACGGAAGTGACATCGCCAGACAACATCCTCATCACCGGAGAACTGACCGGCGGCGCCGTCGCATCCGTTCATGTCGGTGCAGTGCCCTGGGCCGGTCCTGGGTACAGGATGGAGATCTTCGGGACCGACGGGACGGTGATCGTCACCGGACAGGTATCGTCCCAACGCGGGCCAATGCTGCGCGTGCAAGGAGCTCACAAGAGCAAGGTGTTGCAGGACTTGGAGATTCCCGCACGCTTCGCCTTTGTTCCGGCTGACTTTCCACAAGGCGATCCGTATAACGTAGGTCAAATGTATGCACTGTTCGCGCGCTATGTTCGCACGGGCAAAGCGCCGGCGCAGTTGCCGACTTTCGCAGCCGCTTTAGACCTGCACCGCCTGCTCGACACCGTCCGCCATGCCTCCACCACTGGGAAGGTGCAGTCGATGGCGTGACAGGTGCCTGGCACCTTGGACCCCACCGACCCAGAACCGGTCGGCGCGCGCCGCACATTGCACATCAACGCAACTGTCGCCGCAATACATCAGGTTTCCCAATAAGCAGGACGGTCATTCGAATCCAGCCCTCGTGCGAAGTGGGCTGAAGGCCGTCCCGTTCTTCGCAACCGGGGAGACAACGCACCCTTTCCTTTTTTTCACGGGTCCCGCAGCAGATCGCACATACATTTTGTGCAGATCAACAAGAACCCAAGATGCTCCTCGAACAATTCTCAAACTGGTGCGCTGCCGAAAGCCTGCGAGAGCTCGCCCCGACCGTGCGCCACCATGCACGACGCGCCCTGATTGACTGGGCCTCCGCACTCTACCCAGGCACCATCGTCGCACCCGCCACCGCACTCGTGGCCGCCCATCGCGGCGAACTCGGCTCTGGGCATTCCAGCCTCCCAGGCCAGGGCACCACGGCCTTTCCCGCTTTGGCGGCCTGGATCAATGGCAGCACTTCGCACACCGTGGAAATGGACGACATCTTTCGCGATGCGATCTACCATCCTGGGTGTCCAACCATCGCCGCCGCACTTGCCGTTGCGGAAGACCTTGGCGCTTCCGTTGACGAGCTGTTGCGTGCAATCGTCATTGGCTATGAGGTATCGACTCGCATTGGTGCCGCAATTCAGCCAGCGCACTATCGCTTCTTTCACACTACCGGCACCGTCGGGGTGTTCGGCGCAGCGGCGGCCGCCACCGCATTGCTGGCGCCTGGCAAGGCGGACGTAGCCATGCATGCCATGGCTACGGCTGCCACATTCGCCTCAGGGCTGCAACAGGCATTCCGATCCGACGCGATGACCAAGGCGCTTCATGCCGGCCATGCCGCACAAGTCGGGGTGCAGGCGGCCATGGCGGCGACCCACGGCGTTACGGGTGTGCATGACATCATGGAAGGGCCCGTGGGTTTTGGCGCGGCTTTGGCGGAAAACCCGTCCTGGACAGGTGTCACATCGGGCCTGGGCGTCGGCTACAACATCGGCAACATGACGATGAAGGCTCACGCATGCTGCGGCCACACCTTCGCGGCCATCGATGCGGCCGTGGCCCTGCGCCAGTCAGACGCATTCAACTCCGAACACATACGGGCGATCGAAATCGACACCTACCAGGTCGCACTGGACGTCACCGGCAACACCGACCCGACCACGTCATTCGAGGGTAAGTTCAGTCTGCCCTACGTCGTCTGTCATGCAATCCTGCGTGGCTCTGTCCGTCTCGATGCCTTCAGCGCTGACCGCCTGCGCGACCCTGCCATCCGCACTTTGATGAAAAGCGTGCGACTCAGCGCCGACCCGGCCATGACAAAGCATTTTCCTACCCAGCGCGCGGCACGCATGCGAGTTGTGATGGCCGATGGAAGCGCCATCGAACATCACGCCCGTTACCGCAAGGGCGACCCGGAGGCGCCGCTGACCGATGCCGAACTAAACGCGAAGTTCGGAGAACTCGTTACGCCTGTCCTGGGAGCAGAAAGGGCTTCCGAGCTGCTCGGGAAGCTTTGGCGCCTGGCCAGTGAACCGGTCCGTGACCTCCAACTCGCAGACCCCCTGGTCCAAGCGGCCTGAAGCCATGCACCCAATCCCCGAAAACCCTGAGACCATGCCAGCGTCCTCGCGATCCATTTCCCTGTTCGATGCCATTTTCAAGCCGCGTGCCGTCGCTTTGATTGGCGTCTCCAGTGATGCATCCCGCAACACCGCCAGGCCCTTGCGCTTCATGCGAAAGCACGGCTTTGCCGGAAAAATTTACCCCATCAACGCCACACGATCTGAAGTACTCGGCGAAAAGGCCTACCCCACTGTTGCCGCCGTGGCGGCTGACGCGGGCGTGGTGATCGACCATGCCTTCGTCATGATTGCGACACATCTCGTTGAAGATGCGCTGGTGCAATGTGCATCGATAGGTGTCAAGGTCGTGACAGTCTTCACGGACGGATTTGGCGAATCGGGCGACGCAGGTCTTCGCATGCAGGAGCAACTCGTCATGCGCGCCCGTGAACTCGGAGTCCGGCTCATCGGCCCCAACAGCATTGGCACGGTCAATGTGCACAACGGAGCACTGATCTCGGTCAATGCTGTATTCGAGATGGAGAATCTGGTCAGTGGTCCCATCAGCATGGTGTCGCAAAGCGGTTCCATGCTGGGGTCACTGCTGTCGCGGGGGGCGGCGCGCGGCTTCGGTTTCGGCAAGTTGCTGTCCGTGGGCAACGAGAGTGACGTCACTGTCGGCGAAATTGTCGACGGCTTGGTCGACGACCCTGAGACGCAGGTCATCACACTGTTTCTCGAAACGCTGCGGGACGCGGAGGTGCTCGGCGCTGCGCTCGACCGGGCCAGACGGGCCGGCAAACCTGTAGTCGCCTACAAGCTTGGACGCTCCGAAATGGGTAGCGCTCTGGCGCAGTCACACACGGGTGCGCTCGCAGGCAATGACGCGGCGGTCGACGCGTACTTCCGCGCACACGGCGTGTTGCGGGTGGAAATGCTGGAGACCCTCTTCGAGATCACGCCTCTGGCCACCCGATACGCCAATGTGGCGTGCATCTCCGACCGCAAACCTCGCCTGGCCGTGATCACCACCACGGGAGGCGGCGCTGCATCGGTCGTCGATCGCCTGGGACTGCGGGACGTCGAGGCTGTGGCACCTCCTGAATCGTTCGTGAGGCACATGCAGGAGCGTGGCCTCAAGATCCGGCGCGAACCCGTGATTGACCTCACGCTTGCAGCAACCAGCGCACAGTATCGTGATCTGGTCGAACAGATGCTGCAAAGCGACTGGTGCGATGGCGTCCTCAGTGTGGTGGGATCATCCGCTCAGTTTCACCCTGACTTGGCCGTCAAGCCTCTGCTCGAGGCGAAGAAGCCCACCGGGAAGCCGTTGGCAGTCTTTCTTGCACCTGACGCACCGACCTCACTTCGTTTGCTTCAGGCAGCAGGTATCGCAGCGTTCCGTACACCCGAAGGATGCGCGGACGCCCTATCCACGTTCTTCGCTCGCCAGGTTCCACCAAGGAGCGCCGGCGCGACACCACCCGTGTGGCCGGCGACTCTGCCGCAGGCCGGGGTGCTGACAGAGTTTGAATGCATGCGGGCATTTTCAGGTCTGGGCATCCCGATGGCGAAGACGCGCATGCTCAATCTGAACAAGCTGGATTGTGGCCTGCCTTTCCCGTTGGTGCTCAAGGTTTGCTCACGCGACATAGTGCACAAAACCGAAGTCGGCGGTGTCACGGTTGGCGTGCGCGACGCAACCGCACTTCGCGCACGCTTCCATGAAATGCGAGACCGCATCGCCAAGAACGCACCCGACGCCGACATCGAGGGATATCTCGTACAACCCATGGAGAAAGGCCTGCTCGAGTTGATTCTCGGTTTCAGGCACGACCCACTGGTCGGCCCGATCGTGTTGCTCGGTGCAGGTGGCATTACCGCAGAACTCACTCCGGATGTTTCGGTGTCAATGGCCCCGGTCAGCCGCGAGCGCGCAGTCGAGATGATCAACGAAGTGCGCGCCACCCGCCTGGTGCGTGGGTTTCGCAGCCTGCCCGAAGGAGACTGCGACGCGCTGGCCAATGCCATTGTCGACTTCTCCCGCCTGGCGCTGCATCGCTCTCCCGCAGTGTCCGAAGCCGAGATCAACCCGTTGTTCGTGAAAGCGAAAGGCGACGGCGTGGTAGGCGTAGACGGTCTGATCGTCTTGGCCTGACTCCTTGACATCCTCCCAACCATTTCCCCATCGTCCTGAATTCCATGAACTTCAACCTTACGCCCGAACAAGCCGATTTCAAGGAAGCCGTACGGCGCTTCGCAGAAAAGCATCTGCGAGCGGGAGCACTCGCTCGCGCGCACTCCAACGAGTACCCTCACGATGTTGCGCAACTCATGGCGGCGCAGGGACTGCTGGGCATCACCATCAGCGAAGCCGACGGCGGCCAGGGCGGCCGCCTGATGGACGCCGTAGTCGCCATAGAGACAGTCGCATCTGTCTGTCCCCGCAGCGCTGACGTGGTGCAAGCCGGAAACTTCGGTGCCATCCGCGTGTTGGCTGAGTACGGAAGCCCGTTACAGAAAGAGCGCTACCTTGCGCCTTTGCTCCAGGGCAAAACATTGATCGCCGTCGGAATGACCGAGCCTGGCGCGGGCTCGGCCGTGACGGAACTCGTGACCACCGCCACACCGGATGGTGATGGCTTCCGCATCAACGGTACGAAGATATTCACTACCCATGGGCCCCATGCCGACGTGTTCCTGACCTACGTACGCTTCGGCCCGGGGGTAAAGGGCATCGGCTCCGTACTGATAGAAGCCAGCATGGAAGGCGTTACCCTTGGTAAACGTTCACGCTTCACGTCTGGCGAGGAATGGGTGGAGATATACCTGAACGACGTTCATGTGCCAAAAGAACTGGTGGTGCTTGGCGAAGGCGGCTTCAAGAAGCAGATCGCGGGGTTCAACGTCGAACGGCTGGGCAACACCGCCCGCTCACTGGCCCTTGGCCGCTACGCGTATGAAGAGGCTCGGCAGTGGGCCCTTCAGCGCAAGCAGTTTGGCCGCTTGTTGTGCGAGTTCCAGGGACTGCAATGGAAATTCGCCGACATGCGCATCAAGCTCGACGCGGCACAACTGCTGCTCTACCGTGCGGCATCCAACGCGGACACCGGCTTCCCATCACCGACCGAAACAGCGATCGCCAAGGCCTACTGCAACCAGATCGGCTTTGATGTCGCCAATGAAGCGATGCAGGTGCTCGGTGGCATGGGATATAGCCAGGAGTCGTTGGTCGAGTACTGCATGCGCCGTTGCCGCGGCTGGATGATCGCCGGCGGCTCGATAGAGATCCTGAAAAACAGAATCGCCGAGTCAGTATTCGAACGCACGTTCTCGCAGCGCCCGAACTGAAACGCACACACGGGTTCAGCCGCACAGGGACGTGGCGAACCATAGGTTGGATCGCGGTTCGCACACAACGCCCTATCCATGCTGCCACCACCAGTCCGCAATGGCATGCGGGCTCCACAACCAAGGAACTGTTCATGACCCACACCAATGAGCCAACACTGCAATCACGCCTGCTGGGCACGCTGACCCTCGATATGGGGCCCGCCTACGATGTGGGTGTGACGCCAACCGGATGGCGACGCATGCGCGTGCTGCCCAGCGGCAGCTTGATCGGCCCCCGTATCAGTGCCAAAGTATTGCCTGGGGGACTTGATGCGTTTCTGCGAAAGAGCGACAACAGCATGCACAGTGATGCCCGTCTGACGCTGAAAACAGACGACGGAGCGCTGATCTACCTGGCCTATCGCGGAGTCCGATACGGCAGTCCGGCGGTAATGCAGCGCATCGAAGCGGATCAACCCGTTGGTGACAACGAGTACTACCTGCGGAATGTGCCCACGTTCGAGACAGCAAGCCCGGCCTATGAGTGGCTCAATCGGCTGATTGCTGTAGGGGTCGGAAGACGTATGCCAGAAGCCGTGGCGTACACCTTCTTTGAGATTCTGTAAGCGCCCGACCCCGGACCTCTCAAGCCGGGGCGGCCCGTACGAATCCGACAATACAAGCTACCGTTGCATCGGAATCATTTGTTTACCAAGCGCCGCCCATGCCGCCGGTGATCCCGCAGTTGCTTCTGCCAATTCACTCGGCGCTGCCGGATCCCAGCGTGCACCGATATATCGACGCGATGTCACCGCATCGGCGTCCTCAGATAGCAGCCACAACAATGGTGCAACCATCACCTCTGGCTGCAACATCGTCACTCGGTCATACGGAACGGTCTCATTCACCAGCGCGGTATTGGTGAGACCACCAGGCACGATGATGTTGGCGGTCACACCCGTTCCATCGAGGTCAGCCGCCATGACCGTCGTAAACGCTTCTGTGGCCGCCTTGGTCGCGCCGTAAGGCGTGTTGCCGGCACGCAGCATTGAATCCAGACTCGTCGTGACGGCGATGATGCGCCCCCAGCCACGCTTCACCATTTCCGGCGCCACCGCGCGCGCGAGCAGAAAGCCCGCCGTCGTATTAACAGAAAAAAATCGCCTCCACTGCTCAGGAGTGACCTCCCAGAACGGTATGGGGTTGGTCCAGTGGTCTACGCGAATGGACGGTTGTCCAAGGCCAGCGTTATTGACCAACACATCGACCCGGCCGTATTGCTCCAGCACCTTGGCCAGAGCCTCGGAGCAGCCGGACTCGCGCGACAAATCGGCAAGCACCGGCAACATGTCACCACCGGCTCCGGTCAACTCCGCGTTCAGTGCGTCCAGCGACTCTGCGTCATAGTCCACACAGGCCACTGAATGCCCTCGGGCCACAAGCCCTCTCACCATCGCCCGGCCGATGCCTCGCGATCCGCCTGTCACCATACATACACGTTTCGTCATTGCGCGCCCTCCCTTTCTGCGATGCGATAGAACTCAGCCGCCGTACCTTTGAAAAGCAGTGCACGTTCGGCAACGGACAGCGATTGAGTAAGCCTTTTGAACGCATTCCAAACCTCGCTATAGCCATAGGACTGCTTGTCGACAGGGACATTACTCTAGAACATTCAACGCTGTGACCCAAACAGTTCTATGCAGGTATCGATCACCGGTTCTACGTCATTCCAACGTGCTCAGGCCGTCTTGATGATCGTGTCCTGAGAAGGGACCCCGGCCGTGGTCGCCCCACGCAGATACTGATGTGGGACGGTCACCTTGGAACCCAGCCTCTCCGCAGCGTGCCACGCCCACCGCGGATCATTGAGCATCCCCCGCCCAATGCCAACGAGGTCGGCATCCCCGCGTTCAACGATGTCCTGCGCATGCACTGGGTCTCGAATGAGCCCCACGCACATGGTGGGCACCTGCAGTTCGCGGCGGACCTGCGCCGCGTATGGCACCTGGTAGCCAGGCGCAAGGGGGATTTCGGCGCGAGCACTGCCGCCGGATGACAGATCCATGTAGTCACATCCCCGCACAAGAAGCTCGCGGGCAAACGCCACGGCGTCGTCTCCCGTCAGGCCTCCTTCGAGCCAATCGGTACCATTGAACCGCACCCCAAGCGGCTTGTGATCAGGCCAGGCGTCACGGACCGCGTCCACGACTTCAAGCGGGAAGCGCATGCGCCCCTCCCGACTTCCGCCATACGCGTCCGAGCGCGCGTTCCCCAGTGGGGACAGGAAAGAACTCAACAAGTAGCCATGCGCAGCATGGATCTCCAGCAAGTCCAGGCCCAGTCGATCAGCGCGGCGCGTCGCATCCGCGAATGCCTTGACCACTCTGTCCATTCCGGCGCGGTCCAAGGCTTGTGGCGTCACCCAGCCTGGACCGAACGCTCTGTCGGTCGGGCCAAAGACCGGCCATCCACCTTCAGCGATTGGCAAATTGCCACGCCCCGCGCCAGGACTTCGCACTGACGCCTTGCGGCCGGCGTGTCCCAGCTGAATGCCTATCGGCATACTGGCAAAAGGCCGGACAAACGCGAGAACCCTCGCCAACGCCGCTTCGTTCTCGTCGGACCACAAGCCGAGGCACTCTGCCGTGATTCGGCCCGCCGGCTCCACGCCCGTCGCCTCGATGATCAGCAGTCCGGCACCGGATACTGCGTATTGGCCCAGGTGGACGATATGCCAGTCAGTGGCATTGCCATTGATCGCACTGTATTGGCACATGGGAGAGACCACGATACGGTTGGGCAAGGTGAGTCCGCGCATCGTGAAAGGCTGGAAAAGGGCACTCGTCATCGTTACTTTCGGGAAGGGTTTTGACTGGCGGAATTGTCCTGCCCCCAACCCATTGCGCCAACCCGCAAGGGCGGGCACACGTGGCAAAGCACCTTTGCACGAGGCGCAACGACGGAGCGCACTGCACGGCAGTATGCTGTCCGCACACAGGAGAACCCCCATGACAAGTTCCGCAACGTTGCCAGAGGCCACACCCATGCGTATCCTTTGGCAAAGCAGCACACCCATCAGCAAGTACCCGGCATACAACGCTGCGATCGTCGCCCATGCCAAGCGTGTGCTCGGACCCGGCACCGAGGTGGTGGTGCGGGGAACGCTGCGGCCGACCTTCGGCACCTACACCCGCGCGGCGTTCTTCCTCAAGAGCAGCGACATGATGGATTCCATCGTCGCAGCTGCCGATGAAGGTTTCGACGGCGTAGGCATCGGCTGCTTTCTCGACCCGATCCTGCATGAACTTCGCGAGATCTTGGACATCCCGGTGCTGGGGCTGGCGGAAACCGGCATGCATATGGCCTGCATGCTCGGCCATCGCTTCGCTGTGCTTTCGCATTCGGAGGCGTTGAACGTCAAGGTTTATGACGGTCTGCTCGACCGGTACGGTCTGCGCGCGCGCCTCAGTGGCCTGCATTCGGTCCATCTTCCCATGAGTGTGCTTGAGGAAGCCATCACCGGGGACCCTGCGCCCGCAGTTGCCCTTGTCACGGAGGCCGCACGGAAGGCCGTGGAGCAGGGCGCAGAAGTCATCGTTCCCGGCTGCGGCCTGCTCAACCTGCTGTGCGTGCAGCAGGGCCTGAACCAGGTGGCAGGCGCAACTGTATTGGATGTCACGGGCGCACTGCTCAAGATGACCGAAACCATGATCACGTTGCGCCGGGTTTCCGGCATGGGCGTGAGCCGGGTGGGCTATTACGAGCGTCCGACCGAATCAGATGTCCGCCGGACCTTGGCGTCCTTTGGGCGTGGCCGGGTCGGTGGCATCGACGGTCCTGCGGAAACGCCGGCATTGAAAGTGGTGCGATGACGATCAAGGGACAAGCCTTCATCGCAGGTGCCTTCGAACACCCTACACGTCATGCTCCTGACAAATCCGTTGCCCAGCTCCATGCTGAATGTGCACGTGGCGCACTGCTCGACGCTGGACTGAACAAGGACGACGTCGATGGATACTTCTGCGCCGGGGATGCACCCGGCCTGGGCGCGTCGTCCATCGCGGACTACATGAACTTGCGGCTGCGCCATGTCGACAACACGGATACGGGCGGGAGTTCCTACCTGATTCATGTGGCACATGCCGCACAGGCCATCGCGGCAGGAAAATGCAGCGTTGCATTGATCACTCTTGCAGGCAAGCCCCGCAGTGAAGGCATGGCTACTGGAACCGCCCCGCGCCCCGGCAATCCAAATCAACCCGACCTGGAGTGGGAACTGCCGTACGCACCGGCCACCGTGAACCTGTACGCCATGGCCGCCATGCGCCACATGCATGAATTTGGCACAACGAGCCAGCAGCTTGCATGGATCAAGGTAGCGGCCTCACACCATGCACAGCACAACCCCAACGCCATGTTGCGTGACGTATTGACCGTTGAGCAGGTTGTCGCGTCGCCCATGGTGGCGGACCCTTTGCACAGGCTCGATTGTTGCGTCATAAGCGATGGCGGTGGCGCCTTGCTGGTGGTGAAGCCCGAGATCGCGAAAGAGCTCAAACGACCGATGGTGCGTGTGCTCGGCACAGGTGAGGCCATCAAGGGGCAATTTGGAGGTGACGTGGACCTGACTTACTCCGGAGCAGCCTGGTCCGGCCCGGCCGCATTTGCCGAGGCCGGGGTGACGCCGGACGATATCCAGTATGCGTCCATCTACGACAGCTTTACCATCACCGTGCTGATGCAGCTCGAAGACCTGGGATTCTGCCGCAAGGGCGATGGCGGCAGATTTGTCGCCGATGGCAATCTGATCTCCGGTAGCGGGAAGCTGCCCTTCAACACTGACGGCGGCGGCCTGTGCAACAACCACCCAGCCAACCGTGGTGGCATTACCAAGGTCATCGAAGCGGTACGCCAGCTCCGAGGTGAAGCGCACCCCGCTGTACAGGTACCCAATTGCGCGCTGGCGCTGGCGCAGGGAACGGGTGGATCACTCGCGACCCGGCACGGCAGTGCAACGCTCATCCTGGAAAGGGTCTGACCATGTCAAATGCCATGTTGATCCCGCTTGAAGAGTCCACACGCAAGATTGCGGCCATTACGCGCCAGCCGGGCATGGAGCCGTTCGAGGAAGCCGCCTCGAAAGGACATCTCGTGATCCCGTCATGCAACAGCTGCGGACGGCTTCACTGGTATCCGCGCGTACTCTGTCCCTTCTGCTTCAGTGACGATATCGCCTGGCAACCGGCTCGAGGTCGCGGTGTCATCTACGCCTATACCGTCATGCGCAGGGCGAAGCCGCCGTATGCGATCGCCTATGTAAAGCTGGAAGAGGGGCCTACGATGATGACCAACATCGTGGGTTGCAAGCTTGATGCCATCCGGATCGGGATGAGCGTCACGGCAGTGTTCCAGGCAGCGGAAAATGGCCCGCTGGTCCCGATGTTCTCCCCGACAGCGGACCCCTCGTCCCAACGCTGAGCAGCGTTCGTCGCACGACAGGACCTGCGTCGAACGCAGCGAACTGCTGGATGCCGTGACCGCGGCTCCGGCCACGGATCACGTGACGGTACCTGCCTGCCTTTGAAATTCTTCAACATGCCTGAAATATGTCTTCATGGCGGCAACGGCGCCGTCAGCGTCATGCGCCCGCAGGCACGCAAGCATCTGGCGGCGCAGCGGTGTGAGCTCCGGTTGATGCATCGCCGAATAGGGCATGGCCGACGCCTGGGCCGTCACCGAATGCTGCATCAGTGTTGCCAGTGACTGTGCGACAAGCGCCAACACGTCGTTGTGTGAGGCCTTCGTGATCAGCGTGAAGAAGTCCAGTGCTGCAAGTGCACGAGTGGCCATGTCGCCCCGTGCGGTCTGCGCATCCATATCCTCCAGATGTCTTTCGATAGCGTCAAAGTCCGCTGTGTCACCACGCGCGCAGGCCAGACGCAGCAACAGGTCGTAGACACCGGCACGTGCCTCGATCAAAGCCTTGGTTGACAAGCGCCCTTGCGCAGCCAACTCGCGCAGCGATTGCGCAAGCATCATATAGGCACCTTTGTAGAAGACCAGTGGGTCTTCCTCTCGCCCGTGCTCAAAACGTTCGACCTTGCCGATGAAGACCACGTGATCACCCGCATCATGCTGCGCGAAGGTCGTGCAATGAAACCGTGCCAGACAGTCATCGATCAGCGGTACGCCGCCAAAACCCGCGCTATGGCTCACACCTTCGAATTTGTCAGCGATCGCGCTGTTGGCGAAGCGCCCAGACAGGTTGCTTTGATCTTCAGCGAGAACGTTGATGGCGAATCCACTCGCGCTGCGAAAGACACCCATCGATTTGCTCGCATTGCGCAGGCTCCACAACACAAGGGGTGGATCAAGTGAAACCGAGCTGAAGGAATTGCACGTCAAACCAACCGGCTGACCGTCGGGCGAGCAGGTCGTGATGATAGCCACGCCTGTAGGAAACGTGCCAAGCGCACGCCGGAACTCGGTCGCGTCAAATTTAAATTTTTCAATACGCAGTGCATCGGGTGTGGCGCTCATAAAGGTCTCCTGCGGGTGATTCCACCCGCTGTCAATATCGGAATCAAGCCGCTTTGATCGGTCGCTGGAAGAGCTGCACGATATTGCCTTCCAGATCTTGAATGGACAGAACAGCACCGTGGGATCCCATATCGCGAATACCGATGACTTCCCCTCCTGCCTGTTCCACGCTTGCTTCGACTCCCGCGAAGTCATCCACCTCGAACACGAGTACCGCTCCGGATACTGCCGGCAACGCCTCTTCCTGACAGGCGAGCGAAAATCCCGTCCCGCTGTTGTCGGTTTGGTATTGCACCCAGCGCTCGCCATCGCGGAACTTCAGCGCCAGGCCCAACACGTTCTCGTAGAACGTCGCTAGCGCAGCCACGTTCCGGGCAACCAGGTAGACGTTCTGCAACTTCTTGACATTCGCGGTCATGACAGGTCCTGCGTTCGCGCCATCCGTGCGTGGCCGTGTGAAAGAACCCCGGTCTTCCGCTCCTTGCACAGCGCGCGAAACTCAAGTCCATCAGGCCCGTGCCATACCTGGGCGACGAGCGTCTCACCGGGAAACATAGGCCCCGAAAATCGGGCGCTGATACTGGCAATGCCGAGTGGCGCCATGCTTTCCTCGAGCATGCGAGCGACCAGGCCGAACGAGAGCAAGCCATGCGAAATAGGTCGATCGAATCCGGCTTCACGTGCGGTCACAGGATCAGCGTGCAGAAGGTTGTAGTCGCCATTCAGGCGATACAACAGAGCGGCTTGCGGACGCGTTGCCATCTCGACGACGACATCCGGCTCGTTCGACAAGGCAGATGCGGGCGCGTTTGGCTTGGCACAGGGTGGCGCCGCCGACACTGACGGTCCGTCAAAGCCACCATCCCCGCGGCAAAAGGTCGAGCCCGCAATGGTCGCCAGCAAGTCACCCGTCTCGTCGTCATGCAATTGGCGTTCGGTCTG
>JBFIDI010000044.1:0-19617 GCA_041581405.1 Burkholderiaceae bacterium | reverse complement strand
GATCATGTCGCGCATCGCATGGTCCAGGCCGCCCGGGGTGTCGATCTGCAGCACGAACAAGGCGGCATTGGCGCTTTGGGCGTCTTTCAGGTTCGAGATGAAATAGTCGGCGGATGCCGGACCGATGGCACCATCGATCTGCAGCAACCATACGACGGGACGGCTTGTCTGGGCGTTGGCCGCACTGGCGAAAAGCAGGGCGACGCCGATCGCGACAACAACCGCTGCGCGAAAGATGTCTCGCAGACGTCGGAGTACGTCGGCAGGTCCATATGACATGAAATCAGCATAACAGGGCCCTGCTGGCTTGTCTTTGAGCGCGCGCATGTGCGAGCGTGACCCGAGCCTGTCCGATATTGTTCCTGTTTGGCCAAGACATGAGGCAACGGAGTATTCATGCCGAGCAAGGCGAAGTTGACGAATGCGGCCGTAGCGGCCAAGACAGCAGCACTTACGAATGGTCAGCAAGTGCTTTTTTCATGTCCGCCGGTCCGAATTGGCGTGAGCCGGTTGTTTGCCGGTCCGGCACTCGGACTTATCCCGTTCCTGGCCGCCAGAGAACCTGCCCGCAACATCCGCGAGCCAGGCACTGTGTGACCCGCGTCGCTTCGCTTGCACAAGGGGTGGCGGGATCCGGGCGGCCCGTTCATTGCAATGGACTCCCGGTTTTTCGGGCGAAGGCTGTTTTTTCGCTCCGGGTCTTCCCCTGTGCACCTTTGGACGGCACACAATCGAGCCTCCTTTCGCCACTGGAGATAACCGAATGGTCGCAACCTTGAGCTTCGAGAATCCGGTCTTCTGGACGTATGCCATGGCTGCGTCGCTGATGTTGTTGAAGCTGCTGCTCCAGCCATGGATGACTGTTGCGCGAATGATGAAAGTCGGTGGCGGTTTCCGCAACCCGGAAGACGCGAAGGCAAGCCCGATCAACCCCACACCGAGTCTCGGTCAGCTCGACCCGAACGAGTATGTCGAGCGATCACGCCGACTGAACCTGAACGATCTCGAGAGTATCCCGGCATTCCTCGTGGCGGGATTCCTGTTCGTCCTGGCGGCTCCGCCGCTGGTCTTGGCCCAAGTGCTAGTCTGGGGCTATGTCGCCGCCAGGGCAGCGCATTTCTGGGCGTACGCAACCGCGCAACTGCATGACGTTCGAGCGACGTTCTGGAGCATCAGCTCCATTGCGGTGCTGGTCATGGTCGGCTACACAATATTGCACGGACTCTCCGTGTAGCGAGGCGTGCATCCGGGCCCCCGGCCGGGACGCGCGGCGCGGCCCAGTGACGCGTTGGTACCAGTTGTGCCGCCGAGCCTGTCGCCCGAGATGGGCGCAAGTGCCGACACATCGCTGCGCGGTACTGCCATGAAAAAGGCCTACCTTCTACATGAAAAAACCCACTGCCTTTCGACAGTGGGTTTTCATGTTTTGGCTCCTCGACCTGGGCTCGAACCAGGGACCTACGGATTAACAGTCCGGCGCTCTACCGACTGAGCTATCGAGGAACAAGCCCAAGAGTATAACAACACTTTTGGGCGATTTTTCCCAGGGTCAGTCAAAAACTGGGGTGTCGACGCCCAAAACTTTGTGCAGTTTCGGGCTGGTGGTCGTGTACTGCAGGTGGATCTTCTTTTCCGGGAACACGAACGGGGCCGCGGCGAAGGCGGCGAGGGCGCATTCGTGGAATCCGCTGAGGATCAGCTTCTTCTTGCCCGGGTAGACGTTGATGTCGCCCACGGCGAAGATGCCCGGCACGCTGGTGCTGAATTTCTCGGTGTCGACCTTGAGCTGCTTGCGCTCGATGTCCAGGCCCCACTCGGCGATCGGGCCGAGCTTGGGGCTGAGGCCGAAGAACACCAGCAGCATGTCCAGCGGCACGACGCGGGTCACGGCGTCGCCGCCGGTGACCTTGACACCGGTCATGCGGCCGTCCTTTTCCTCGACGCCGGTGACCTGGCCGACGATGAACTGCATCTCGTAGGCATCGCACAATTCGCGCATCTTGGCCACGCTGGCCGGTGCGGCCTTGAAGCCGTCGCGGCGGTGGATCAGGATCACGCTCTCGGCCTTGTTCGGGCCTTCGGCGACGAAGTTGAGCACCCAGTCCAGTGCCGAGTCGCCCCCGCCGACGATGACCAGGTTCTTGCCCGCAAAGTCGGCCGGGTTCCTGACCCGGTAGTGCAACTGTGTGTCCTGGTACTTGTCCAGGCCCTCGACCTTGAGCAGCCGCGGCTGGAACGCACCCACGCCGGCGGCAATGAAGATGGTCTTGGTCAGGAAGCTCGTGCCCTTGGATGTCTGCACGAAGAAACGCCCGTCGTCCTGCTTCTCGACCACGGTCACCTCCTGGCCGAAGTGGAACACCGCGCCGAACGGCTCGATCTGCTTGAGCAGCGAGTCGGTCAGTTCCTGGCCGGTGCACACCGGCACGGCGGGAATGTCGTAGATCGGCTTGTCGGGATACAGCTCCACGCACTGGCCGCCGGGATAGGCGAGCGAGTCGATGACATGCGCCTTGATCTCCAGCAGGCCGAGCTCGAACACCTGGAACAGACCCACCGGGCCGGCCCCGACGATGACGGCGTCGGTCTCGATCGCGCCCTCCGTGTTGCGGGCGGGAGGTCCTTCGTGGGCGAGGGCCGTATTGATCACTTCTTGGTTCAGATGAGGTTCCATGTTGACGATTTCTTCTTCATTGTGCAGCGGCCCGTCGAGGGCCGCCAGTGGTGCGCAACGAACAAGACGCGGGGGCTTCAGCGCTCGAGCAGGCTGAGCTTGTCGGTCTTGTCCTTCCAGTCGTCCGCGTCGGGCAGCGGGTCCTTGCGTTTGGTGATGCTTTTCCAGGTCGGCAGCTTGGCCAGTTCGGCGTTGAGCGCCGTCATGTGTTGCTGGTCCGCGGGCACGTCTTCCTCGGCATAGATGGCATTGACCGGGCATTCGGGAATACACACGGCACAGTCGATGCACTCGTCCGGATCGATGGTGAGGAAGTTCGGGCCCTCGCGGAAACAGTCGACGGGGCATACATCGACACAGTCGGTGTATTTGCACTTGATGCAGGCTTCGGTGACGGTATGGGTCATTTTTCTGGATGGGTGTCGAGCGGGTCGGAACCCATGATTTTATGGGCTTTCACCAACCACCCCGCTCGGGTGGACTTCGCAGCGCCGCTCTTGTTTGCCATGGGTCAATGCAGCAGCGCCGCTCCGGCGGTCTTGTGGCTGGCCACATCGACCAGTACCAGGGCTCCGAGCGCACGTGAAACACCATACGGCAACACCGCGATCGGCGCCTGCAGCGCCAGCTCCACCTCGCCGATGGTGTTGGTGCCGAGCTGCTCCGCGCCATGGCGTTCGAGCGTGTGCACGTCGAGCTGGTGGCCGATGCGTGTCACCCGTGCCTTGACCCAGCGATGCCCGTGCACCGCCCAGTAGGTGCGCCCCACCTGCAAGGGCTCGTCGTCGAGCCAGGCCACGGTGGCCACCACCTCGCGCCGGCTCGCGAAGGGCTCGGACCGGTCGTCATGGGCCAGCAGCCAGTCGCCCCGCGACACGTCGACCTGGCGATCCAGTACCAGGCCGGCACTGCGTCCGGCGGCGACCTGGTCGGCGGGACGCCGGGCATGGTCGAGCACCCGGGTCACGGTCGCGACCTGGCCCCCGGGCATTACGGCGACCCGTTGGCCCGCCGCGAGCCGGCCGGTGGCGACCCGGCCCCAGAATACCCGGTGGCCGTTTCCGGCGGACGCGCCGGCGCTGTTGTCGTCGGCGAGTTTCTCCACCCATTGCACCGGGAACGCCGGCGCGACGGTGGTCTCAGTCGAGGTGGCCGGCAGCTGTTCGAGCAGCTCGAGCAGCCCGGGCCCGCGGTAGCCGCACCAGCCCGCATCGGCGCGGACCACGTTGTTGCCGTGCAGCGCCGAGATCGGCACGATGCCGGCCAGCGCAATGTCGGCATCGCGTGCGAACGACTCCAGCGCGTGGCGGATGTTGGCGAATGCCAGCGGTGCGTCGGCCACGGCATCGAGCTTGTTGATGGCGAACACGATCGAGGGCACGCGCAGCAGCCGGGCCAGCAGACTGTGGCGCCGCGTCTGGGGCAGCAGCCGGTGCTGCTCCCGCGAGGGCGCGGCATCGCCGTGCCAGGGCAGCTTGGTCGCGTCGACCAGCACCACCGCAGCGTCGGCGCTGCTGGCGGCCGTGACCATGTTGCGCGTGTATTGCTCATGACCCGGCGCGTCGCCGATGATGAACTTGCGCCGCGCGGTCGAGAAATAACGGTACGCCACGTCGATCGTGATGCCTTGTTCGCGTTCGGCCGTCAGGCCGTCGGTGAACTGCGCCAGGTCGACGGCGCCGCTGCGCGAGACGCTGGCGAGCTGGTCCTGCAGCACGCTGCGGCTGTCGAGCAGCAGGCGGCCGATCAGCGTGCTCTTGCCATCGTCGACCGAGCCGCAGGTGATGAAGCGCAGCGCGGGGCGCGTGTCTTCGGCGGTCGCAGCCGCGGCGGTGTTCGTCGGTTCGGCGGTCGTGTCCTGCGCCGGTTGCGGCGCGTCCAGCAGTTCCATCAACAGGTCCATCAGAAGTACCCCTCTTTCTTGCGGTTTTCCATCGACGCATCCGAGGTCCGGTCGTCCATGCGGGTCGCCCCCCGTTCCGAGATGTCGGTGCCGAGCGTCTCGATGACCACTTCGGCGGCGCTGGCGGCCAGGCTGGCCACCGGGCAGGTGCAGGTGATGTCGCCCACGGTGCGGAAACGCACGTCGCGTTGTTCCACCGTCTCGCCGTCGCGTGCGGGTGTCAGCTCGGTGACCGGCACCAGCATGCCCTTGCGCTCGACCACGTCGCGCCGGTGGCTGTAATACAGCGCCGGCAGGCCGACGTGTTCGCGTTCGATGTATTGCCACACGTCGAGTTCGGTCCAGTTCGAGATCGGGAACACGCGGAAGTGTTCGCCCGGCTTGAGCCGGGTGTTGAACTGCGTCCACAACTCGGGGCGCTGGTCCTTGGGTTGCCATTGGCCGAACTGGTCGCGGTGCGAGAAGATGCGCTCCTTGGCGCGGGCCTTTTCCTCGTCGCGACGCGCGCCGCCGATCAGCGCGTCGAAACCGAATTCCTCGATCGCCTCGAGCAGCGTCACCGACTGGTGCACGTTGCGCGATTCGCCCGGGTGCGACAGGCGCACCGTGCCGCGCGCCATCGAGTCCTCGACGCTGCGCACGATCAGCCTGGCCTGCAGTTCGGCGGCGCGCTGGTCACGGAAATCGGTCACTTCCGGGAAGTTGTGGCCGGTGTCGATCATCAGCAGCGGGTACGGAATGCGGCCGACGCCGAAGGCCTTCTCGGCGCACTTGAGCAGCACCAGCGAATCCTTGCCGCCCGAGAACAGCAGGGCCGGGCGCTCGAATGCCGCCGCCACCTCGCGCAGGATGAAGATCGTCTCTTCTTCCAGGGCGTCCAGGTGCTGGTTGCTCAGCTGGGCCAGCAGGGCCGGTTCGGTACGTGCGTTCATGCGTGCGATTCCTCTTGTTGTCGTCGTTCGGTTTCCTGGGCCACGTGCAGGCCGCATTCCTTGGCGCTTTCGTCTTCCCACCACCAGCGCCCGGCGCGGAAGTCCTCGCCCAGGCTGATGGCGCGGGTACAGGGCGCACAACCGATGCTGGGGAAGAACTGGTCGTGCAGCGGGTTGTAGGCCACGCCGTGCACGCCGATGTAGTGCCACACGTCGCCCCAGGTCCATTCGGCCAGCGGGTTGAGCTTGACGCGGGCCGCATCCGAGGTGTCGCGCAGCGGCACCTCGGCGCGCGCGCCGGACTGCTCGCGGCGCAGCCCGGTGATCCACGCGCTTTTGCCGTCGAGTGCGCGTGCCAGCGGCTCCATCTTGCGGATGCCGCAGCACTGCTTGCGCAGCGCAATGCTCTTGTACATCGCGTCCTTGCCTTCGCGCGCCACGAACTGCACCACCGCCTCGGCCTGCGGCTCGTAGACCGTCACCGGCACCCGCGCGTCGCGCCGCAGCTGCTCGAGCAGCGCCAGCGTCTCGGGATGCAGCATGCCGGTCTGCAGCACGAAGATGCCAACGTCCAGCGCCAGCGTGTCGACCAGGTGGCTGATGACCATGTCCTCGGCGCCCAGGCTCGAGGCCTGAACGACGCGCGGCGCGGTCGCACCGGGCGCACGGGCGTGTTCGCGGTCCAGCGCCAGCAGGGCCTCGCGGCTGCGCTGCAGCTTGGCCATGAAGTCGGCGCTGGCGCGCGCGTGGGTGTCGATGGCGGACGGCATCACGCGCTGCGCCGGAAGTGGGGCGCGTTCGAACGCTCGTCGCCCTGGTAAAACGCGTTGAAACGCTCGAACTGGCGCTGCGCCACCGCCACGTCCTGGTCGGCGCGCAGCACCGCGCTGTCGAAGCCGCTGCGGTGCATCTGCACCACCTGGTCGACCAGCACGTCGCCGATCGCGCGCAGTTCGCCGGTGAAGCCCAGGCGCCGGCGCAGCGTCACCGCCTGGCTGAACGCGCGGCCGTCACTGAACTTCGGAAAGTTCAGCTCGATGCGGGTCACGCCGGCGAGGTCCAGGCCTTGCAGGTCGGCGTCGTTGGGCAGTTGCAGCACGCCGGTGGCGGGCACGTCGCCGGTGTGGTCCTGTTGGGTGATGAGTTGCATGGTGGCTCGGGAAAGAGGGTTGGTTTGCTGCGGCACCGGTGTTCAGGCCGCCTGCTTGTGCACATGGCGCGCGGCGTTCGCGGCGAGCTTGAAGGGTTCGATACCCACGCGGCGCAGCGTCGTGATGAAGGTCTCGTGGCGCCCGCCGGCATCGCTCTCGACCCATTGCCGTTGTTCGCGGTAGACCGTGATCAAGGCCTCGATCACGTCGGGCACCTCGGTGGCCGAGAACGACGGGCCGACGACCTTGCCGGGGGTGGCCGGGCCGGACAGGTTCGATCCGTCCGCGCCGCCCAGCGTCACCTGGTACCACTCCTTGCCGTCCTTGTCCACGCCCAGGATGCCGATGTGGCCGCTGTGGTGGTGGCCGCAGGAGTTGATGCAGCCGCTGATGTGCAGGTCGATCTCGCCGATGTCGTGCAACTCGTCCAGGTCCTGGTAACGCTCGGTCACCGCCTCGGCGATCGGCAGGGAACGGGCATTGGCCAGCGAGCAGAAGTCGCCGCCGGGGCAGGCGATCATGTCGGTCAGCAGGCCGATGTTGGCCTTGGCCAGGCCGGCGGCGCGCGCGGCCTGCCACAGTTCGGGCAGCTGCTCGACGCGCACCCAGGGCAGCAGCAGGTTCTGCTCGTGCGTCACGCGCAGCTCGCCGGCCGAGAAACGGTCGGCCAGCTCGGCGGCCTGCTCCATCTGCTCGGCCGTGGCGTCGCCCGGTGCGTAGCCGAGGCGCTTGAACGACAGGTTCACGGCGCGCAGGTCCGGGTTCTTGTGCGGCAACACGTTCTGGTTCAGCCAGCGCACGAACTCCGGGTTGTCGGAGGCGAAACGCGCCACCTGCGCCGTGCGTGTCTCGGCGTCGGTGCGGTTGGCCTCGATCGTCGGCGCGACGAAGGCGGCGGCGACCCGGTCGTATTCCTGCTGCGTGATCGTGTGCGGCGCGCCGTCGTGCTCGACGATCTGCCGGTATTCGGCCTCGACCTGGTCGATGTAGCGCTGGCCTTCGGCCTTGACCAGGATCTTGATGCGCGCCTTCCAGCTGTTGTCGCGCCGGCCGTAGCGGTTGTAGACCCGGATCACGGCCTCGAGGTAGTTCATCAGCTGGTTCCACGGCAGGAACTCGCGCACCACGGTCCCGATGATGGGGGTGCGGCCCATGCCGCCGCCGACCAGCACCTTGAAGCCGAGTTCGCCCGCGTCGTTGCGCAGCAGCTGCAGGCCGACGTCGTACCAGCCGATCGCCACGCGATCCTCGCGCGCACCGTTGACCGAGATCTTGAACTTGCGTGGCAGGAAGGCGAACTCCGGATGCAGCGTGCTCCACTGGCGCAGGATCTCGCAGAACGGCCGCGGGTCGGCGATCTCGTCGTCGGCGATGCCGGCCAGCGCGTCGCTGGTGATGTTGCGGATGGTGTTGCCGCTGGTCTGGATGCCGTGCAGCTGCACCTCGGCCAGCAGGTCCATCACGTCGGCGCTCTTGGCCAGCGGGATCCAGTTGAACTGCACGTTGGTCCGGGTCGTGAAGTGGCCGTAGCCGTATTTCAGCTTGGAGCCGATCATGCGGCCGTCGTGCAGCGGGATCTGGCCGAGCTGGTCCTGCGTGTGTTGCGCACGGGCCAGCAGTTCGGCATCGGGCTGGTCGTATTCGCGGGCCACGCGCGCCAGCGTGCGCAGCTGCAGGCTCGACAACTCGCCATACGGCACGGCCACGCGCAGCATCGGCGCATACCGCTGCACGTACCAGCCGTTCTGCAGCCGCAGCGGCTTGAACTCGTCCTCGCCCAGCGTGCCGGCCAGGTTGCGCTCGAGCTGGTCGCGGTATTGCGCGGCGCGGTTGCGGATGAACTGGCGGTCGAAGTCGGTGTATTGGTACATGGTCGTTCTCGTTGTGCGTTTGGTGGCAGGTGTGTCTGGAGTCGGTGGCGCGTCAGAAGGCGATCAGCTTGAGCCCGGCCCAGGCCATCAGGACCGACAGCAGCGAACGCACCAGGCGTTCGGGCGTGTGTTGCATCAGGTGGGCGCCGATCCAGATGCCGGGCAGGGAACCGGCCAGCAGCTTGGCCAGCAGCGCCCAGTCGACCGAACCCATGGATGCATGGCCCAGGCCGGCGACCAGCGTCAGCGGCACGGCATAGGCGATGTCGGCGGCGACGATACGCGGCAGCGGCAGCAGGGGATACAGCAGCAGCAACACGGTCACGCCGATGGCGCCGGCGCCGACCGAGGTCAGCGTCACCAGCGTGCCGATGGCGGCGCCGAACAGCGGCGGCAGGATCCAGTGGCGGGGCCGGGCGGCGGCGTGGCGGTCGGCCTGGCGGGTCGCGGGCGCGCGCACCGGGCCCCGGAAAGCCTTGTACAGGGTGGCGGCGGCGGTCAGAAGCAGCGCAAAGCCCAGGCCGCTGGTGATCCAGGCCTGGACCTGGTCGCCCGCCGGGCCCGTCCGGCGCAGGACCCACAAGGTCAGCAGCGCCGCCGGAATGCTGCCTGCCGACAGTTGCAGCACGACGCGCCAGTCGATCAGCCGGGCGCGCGCCAGGCGTATCGTGCCGCCGAACTTGGTGACGGCGGCGAACAACAGGTCGGTTCCGACCGCCAGCACCGGCTTGACGCCGAAAAAGAAGATCAGGATGGGCGTCATCAACGAGCCGCCGCCCACGCCGGTCAGTCCGACCACGAGGCCGACCAGGAAACCGGCAAGAATGAACACCACGTCATGCATGAGGAGCGACTCTAGGTGTCAATCCATATATTGCAAACTACATTTATGTGATGTTGTTATATCGGATGGTGCATATGGAAGGGTCGAGCCCGCCATTCGGGCCTCGCTGAGTGATGGCCTGTCCGTGGCGCAGTGGCGGCGGTGGCGCACTGGCCCTGGCGCCGGCGGCATGCACATGGATATATGTATGCATCTGCAGCGACGAGGCCGCGCCCGGGCCCGTCATCCGCGCGCAAGGCGGACGGGACGGACCGCATGGCGACATGCCGCTCCCGCCGCCCGTTCGGCCTGCCGATCCTCCCCGGTACCGGCGCTGGCCCTCGCGTGGGGCCCGTCCGACCGCGCTGGCCGAAGCAGCCTCAGAGCGCGATCAGCGTCCGTCCGGAGGTCGTGCCCGCCAGTTGCGCCGACGCATGCCCGAGCAGGTCGGGCAGGCCGATCTGGTGCAGGTGCGGCGCCAGCGCCGCAAAGTCCGGCCGCCAGTCGGTCGCCAGCCGCTGCCAGACCCGCTCGCGCACCGGCCAGCCGGCATTGGCGACGACACCGAACATCGTGATGTTGCGCATCACGAACGGCAATACGTTGCCGGCAAAGTCGTTGCCGCCGGCATTGCCGACCACGGCCAGCTGGCCGCCGTCGGACAGGCTGCGCAGCAACCAGCCCAGCATGTCGCCGCCGACGTTGTCGATGGCGGCGGCAAAACGCGCCTTGTCCAGCGGCCGCACCTGCGCACCGATGCCGCCTGCGTCAATGACTTCGTGTGCGCCCAGGGCCTTGAGTACCGGCTCCAGCTCCATCTTGCGGGTCAGTGCGGCCACGCGCCAGCCCGCCTGCGACAGGATCTGCAGGGCCAGCATGCCGACGGCGCCGGTCGCGCCGCTGACGGCGATCGGGCCCTGGTCGGGCGTCAGGCCCTGCGACATGAAGCGGTCCAGCGCCATCGCGGCGGTGAAACCCGGCACGCCGATGGTCGCGGCCTGCAGCGCGTCCAGGCCGTGCGGCACGGCCATCAGGTGGGCCGCCGGCACTCGTGCGAACTGCGCGAAGCCGCCGTCGAACGCGATGCCGGTGCGAAAGCCGTGCGCCATCACCAGCTGGCCGGGGGCGAACCGGTCGCTGTCGCTGCGCACGACCTCGCCCACCAGCTCGATGCCGGCGGTGCGCGGATAACTTTCGATGATGCGTGCCCGTCCCAGGATGGCCAGGCTGTCCTTGTAGTTCACGCCCGCATACCGGTTGCGCACCACGACTTCGCCGGCGGACACATCGTCGATCGTGGTGGTCTCCAGCCGGCTTTCGATACGTTCACCCTGCTGGTGGGTACGAAGGCTCAGGAAGTTCTCGGGCGTGGCAAGGTCGGTCACGGCAGTCCATGCGGTAGTGGGTGGCAGCGCCGATGACACCATGCGAGCGGCATGCGGTGCAAGACACCGTATCGCCTGTCGAAACACTGGCTGGACTTTTGGGGACGCTCTGGCAAAGATGTGCGGTCATCGTTTCCCGAGAGCCGTCCATGCCCGATCGCCTGTTTTCCGACCACCTGTTGCAAGGCCTCGAGGCCGACGAACAGGCCATGGTGCACCATGTGCGCCGCCTGTGCACCGAGACCATCGGGCCGAATGCGGCCACGGTCGGGCGCGAGGACCGGTTCGCCTGGGACACCTTCCGCCTGCTGGCGCGCGAAGGTATCGTGGCCACGGCGTTTCCGAAGGCGTTCGGCGGAACCGACGCGCGCCAGGTGCTGCGCATCCGCATCATCGAGGAGCTGGGCCGGGTCTGCAGCACGGCCGCGTCGATGATCACCGGCACCGACCTGTCGGCGCGGGCCATCGTCGCCGGGGCCTCGAAGGCCTTGCAGCAGGAACTGCTGCCGCGTCTGTGCCGCGGCGAGATCCAGTCCGCGTTCGGGCTGACCGAGTCGCAGGCCGGCTCCGACGTGCGCGGGCTGGCCAGTGTCGCGCGGCGCGAGGGTGACGGCTACGTGCTCGATGGCAGCAAGAAGTTCATCACCCGCGCCAGCACCGCCGACTGGCTGATGGTGGTGGCGCGGCTGCAGGACCACCCGGGTTTCGTCGGCCTGCTCGTGCCGCGCGACGCGCCCGGCCTGACGATCAGCCCGGAGGTCGGCAAGCTGGGCTGGTTCGGCGTGCCGATCAGCTCGCTGCGGTTCGACGCGGTGCGCGTGCCCGCCAGCCATCGCCTGGGCGAGGAGGGCGACGGTTTCTCGCTGGCGCAGGATGCCTTGTTGCGCGCCCGCATCGGCCATGCCGCGATGGCGCTGGGCCGCGCGATCGGCGCCGTGGAGATCGCCGCCGCCTATGCCGGTGACCGCCGGCTGTTCGGCAAGCAGCTGGGCGAACACCAGGGTGCGCAGTGGATGCTGGCCGACATGGCGACCCAGATCGAGGCCTCGCGCGCCTTGCTGCATGCAACGGCGCAGAAATACGACCGGGGCGACGCCGACTGTGCGATCTTCGCGTCCATGGCCAAGCTGCATGCGACCGACCTGTGCATGAAGGTCGTCACCGACGCCTTGCAACTCACCGGCGGCCGCGGCTACCTGCAGGACTTTCCGCTCGAGCGTTTCTTCCGCGACGCCAAGCTCAACCAGATCGGCGAAGGCGCCAGCGAGGTGCACAAGACCGTGATCGGGCGCGACCTGGTGCGGCGCAGCGCGCAGGCCGAACGCAACCCCTGCCTGCGCGAGGGCCCGCTGACCGACTACTGACGCGGCCTGCCCGGCGCCACTGCGATGCGGGCGTCAGCCGCCACCGCGCATACGCAGGTCCGCGCCGTGCATCGGCGGACCGGCCCAGGTGCGCGTGATGCGTTCGCGGCTTCTCAGACCACGCCGTCGGCGTGCAAGGCCTGCAGCGCCTGTGCGTCGACGCCGAAACGCGCATAGACCTCGGCGTTGTGTTCGCCCACGTCCGGCCCGGTGCGTGGCACCGGCATGTCGCGCCCGACGATGCGCGGCACGATGCAGGGCGCTGGCAGGCTGCCGTACAGCGGGTCGGGCAGGCGCACGATGGCCTGGCGCGCGGCGAACTGCGCGTCCTGCTCGATGTCGGCGATGGTGTAGACCTTGCTGAACGGCACACCGGCCGTCTCCAGCGCGGCCGCTATCTCGGCGAACGGCCGTGCGACGAACCAGGCGGCCAGTGCGGCGTCGAGCACCTGCAGGTGGGCCACACGCGCCGGGTTGCTGGCAAAACGCGGATCACTCGTCCACTCCGGATGGCCGACGGCCTGGGCCAGCCGCGCGAAGATCGGGTTGCTCGAGGCCACCAGCGAGAAGAACACCCGTTCCTGGCTCATGTACATGTTCGACGGTGCGGTGTAGCTGGCGCAGTTGCCTTCGGGCTGGCGTACCAGGCCGAGTTGCTCGTGCTCGACGGCCAGCGGATCGAGCAGCCGGAACAAGGCCTCGGTCGCGGCCAGGTCGACGACGCAGCCACCGGCCTGCGGGTCGCCGCGCAGGCGCGCCACTTCGCTGGCGATCGCGAACGCGGCGAACAGGCCGGCCACCGCGTCGCCGACCGGGAAGTTGGTGTGCAGCGGCGATCCGCCGCGTTCGCCGGTCAGGCTGGTGAAGCCGCTCATGGCCTCGAAGATGCGCGCGAAGCCCGGTCGTCCGGCATACGGCCCGGTCTGGCCGAAGCCGGTCAGGCGCAGGATCACCAGGCGCGGATTCGCCTGCAGCAGCGTCTGCGCGTCCAGCCCCCAGCGGTCCATGGTGCCGGTGCGGAAGTTCTCCACCAGCACGTCGAACTGCGACAACATGCGCAGCAGCAGCTCGCGCCCCTGCGGCTTGCGCACGTCCAGCGTGATGCCTTTCTTGCCGCGGTTGGCGACCTTCCACCACAGCGGCACGCCGTCCTTGACCGGTTGCAGGCCGCGCAAGGGATCGCTGCCGTCCGGCAGTTCGAGCTTGACGACCTCCGCGCCGTGGTCGGCGCACAAGGTGGCGCCGAACGGCGCCGCCAGCACGGTGGCCATGTCGAGGATGCGCACGCCTGCCAGCGCACCGGTGTTCGGGTTCGTTTTCAACGGGAGGGACTCCTACGTGATTCCGCACGGCAAGGTGTGCGAACTGCGGTCCATGCCGCATACAGCCGTGCCGGTTTTTGCCACAGGCCCCGTGTCACCACAATCGGTGTTTCGCACAGCAAAACACCTGCTGCAGATCCATTGACGCCCCTGCCACGGAACCCGATCATGAAAAAAGAACGCACCCCATCGATGGCCTCCACCCGACAACCCCGCAACCGCACCGTGTCCGCGATCACCTTGCCCGGATTGGTCAATCCGCACGACCTCAGCACCGACCGACAGTTCTCGATGAACCTGGCGCGCGGCATGGAGGTGTTGCGCGCGTTCACGATGCTCGATCCCATCCTGGGCAACCGCGAGATCGCCGACCGCACCGGCCTGCCGAAACCGACGATCTCGCGCCTGACCTATACGCTGACCCTGCTCGGTTACCTCAGCCGCGTCGAAGGCCTGCAGAAATACCGGCTCGGCTCGGGCGTGTTGTCTCTGGGCTATCCGCTGCTGGTCAACATCCGGGTGCGCCAGATCGCCCGCCCGTTCATGGAGCAGGTGGCCAAGGAGACCGGCTGCACCGTCAACCTGGGCATGCGCGACCGCACCAACGTCGTGTACGTCGATACCTGCCGTGTCGACCAGGGCAACATCTACCAGCCCGACATCGGCAGCACGCGTCCGCTGCTGTCGACCTCCATCGGGCGCGCACTGGTGCTGGGCGCGCCGGCCAGCGAACGCGAGGCCATCCTGAACCGCATCAAGCTCGAGGACCCGCAGCGGTACGCGATCGACCTGCCGGTTTGGCGTCAGGAGGTCAAGTCCTTTGCCGAACGCGGCTATTGCCATTCCCGCGGCGACTGGCGCCGCGAAGTCCATGCCGTCGGCGTGCCGATCCGGGTGCCCCGGCGCGAAGAGCCGGTGGCCATCAACTGCACGCTGTCGGCCTACCGCCTCAAGCCCGAGACGCTCGAGCGCGAGGTCGCGCCACGCCTGCTCGACGCCGTGCGGCAGATCGAGGTCGCCTGCGGCGTGCCCTGAAACCCTGCCACTCCATCCGATCCCATCCCATGACGCCATCCAACGAGACATTCGAGCAGCTGCTGCACGAGGTGCGCCGATTCATCGTCGACGAATGCATGCCGCTCGAGCAGCAGATCGACCGCGACGACGTGATTCCCGAGCCCGTGGTGCAACGCATGCGTTCGCTGGGCCTGTTCGGCCACAGCATTCCGCAGCCATACGGAGGCGCCGGGCTGAACACCGAACAGCTGGCGCGCGTCAACATCGAGGTGTCGCAGGCGGCCACGACGTTTCGTGCGCGTTTCGGCGGCAACACCGGCATCGCCTCCGAGTCGCTGGTCGTCGACGGCACGCCGCAGCAGAAACAGGCCTGGTTGCCGCGCCTGGCCAGCGGCGAGATCACCGGCTGCTTCGCGTTGACCGAACCCGAAGCGGGCTCGGACGCGACCGCGATGCAGACCGTGGCCGAACGCGATGGCGACGACTACCTGATCACCGGCCGCAAGTGTTTCATCACCAATGCCCCGATCGCCGGCCTGTTCACCGTGTTCGCGCGCAGCGAGCCCGGGACCACCGGTGCCAACGGGGTCTCGGCCTTCCTGATCGAGCGTGGCACGCCGGGCCTGCACACCCCGGCGGGTTATCGCAAGATGGGCCAGCACGGCTCGCCGGTGGGCGAGGTCGTGCTCGAGCGCTGCCGGGTACCGGCCAGCGCCATCGTCGGCGATGCGCCGGGCCAGGGTTTTCGCACCGCGATGAAGGCACTGAACAAGCAACGCATCAACCTGGCGGCGCTGTGTGTCGGCCCGGCGATCCGGCTGGTCGACGAGATGGTGCGGTTTGCCGCGACCCGCAGGCAGTTCGGCCAGCCGATCGGCGAGTTCCAGCTGGTGCAGCAGATGATCGCCGAGAGCAACACCGAGGTGCATGCGGCGCGGGCGCTGGTGCTCGAGACCGCGCGCAAGCGTGATGCCGGCGACGACGTGACGATGGAGGCGTCGATGTGCAAGCTGTTCGCCTCCGAGATGTGCGGCCGGGTCGCCGACCGCGCGGTGCAGGTGTTCGGCGGCAGCGGGTATATCGCCGACAACGTGGCCGAGCGTTTCTACCGCGACGTGCGGCTGTTCCGGTTGTACGAAGGCACGAGCCAGATCCACCTGGTCAACATCGCGCGGCGCACCATGGCCCGTGCGCGCGCGGCGGAGCACGCGGGCGCATGAAACCGTACACCGGGTTGCGGGTGGTCGAGTTCGCCACGGTGGGCGGCGTGCCGTTCTGCGCCTGGTGGCTGGCCCAGCAGGGCGCCCGGGTGTTGCGCGTGCAGGCGCCGCGGCCGCCCGAGCTCGGCGTGCCGGTGCCCGCGCACGGCGACATCGGGCAGTGGCAACGCGAGACGGTCGTGCTCGACCTCAAGACCGGCGAAGGGCGCGACGCCGCACTGCGTGCGCTGGACGACGCCGACGTGTTGGTCGAAGGGTATCGCGCCGGTGTGATGGAGCGCCTGGGGCTGGGCCCGGCCGACTGCCATGCGCGCAATCCGGCGCTGGTCTATGCGCGGCTCGCGGGCTGGGAGCGATCGGGCGAGTGGGCGCAACGCGCCGGCCACGACATCAACTATGCGGCCATGGCCGGCGCCCTGCATGCGACCGGCCCCGACCATGTGCCGCTGAACCTGATCGCCGACATCGGCGGCGGCGCGTTGTATGCATGCGCCGGCATCGGTGCGGCCCTGTTCGCCCGCGCCGGCAGCGGCGGCCGGGGTTGTGTCGTCGACGTGGCGATGACGGCCGGCAGCGCCCACCTGTTGTCGGCGGTCTACGGTCGGTTGCAGGGCGGTGTCTGGAACGACCGTCCCGCGGGCAACGTCATCGACGGCGGCGTGCCCTGGTACCGCACCTACCGCACGCGCGACGACCGGCACATGGCGGTGGGCGCGATCGAGGAGCGTTTCTATCGCAAGCTGCTGCAGGCGCTGGAGCTGGACGCCACGCAACTGCCCGCGCGCAGCGACTCCGCGCGCTGGGGCGAGATCGCCGCCTGCCTGCAGGCGCGTTTCGCGCAACACGACCAGGCGCACTGGGCGCGACATTTCGAGGCCGTCGATGCCTGTGTCACGCCGGTGCTGAGCCTGCGCGAGGCGCGTGGCCATCCGGTCAACCGCCACGTGTTCCGCGCCGGCGAGCCCGCCGCGGTCCCGGCCGCGGTTCCCGATTTTTTCCCCGCGGGTGCCTGACAGGCCCGCATATCCGTTCTCGATCCATCACAACCAGGAGACATCCATGCCATCAGCCTTGCGTTCCTTGACCCTTGCCGCCGCCGTCTGCGCCGGCGCGTTCGCCGCGCCCCTGGCGCATGCCCAGGCGGAGTCCTATCCCAACCATCCGATCCGCATCATCGTGCCGTTCACGGCCGGCGGCATCGTCGACTCGATCGCCCGCCTGGTCGGCGACAAGTTGTCGACGCGTTACGGCCAGCCGGTGATCATCGAGAACAAGGCGGGAGCGGGCGGCTCGATCGGCACCGACCTGGCCTCCAAGGCGCAGGCCGATGGCTACACGCTGCTGTGCGTGTCGCCCGGCCATACCGTGGCGCCCAGCCTGATGAAAGGTGTCGGCTGGAACCCGGTGCAGGACTTCCGCGCGGTGCAGGGTTTCGGCGTGATCTCGAACGTGTTCGTCGTGCATCCCGACCTGCCGGTCAAGAACATGACGGAGCTGATCGCGCTGGCCAGGAAGAGCCCGTCACCGCTGACCTACGGCACCGCCGGCAACGGCACCTCGAACCACCTGTCGGGCGAGTTGCTGGGGCAGATGGCCGACATCAAGCTGACGCAGGTTCCGTACAAGGGCCAGCCCGACGCGATGAGCGACCTGCTCGCCGGCCGCATCTCGATGATGCCGCTGACCGCGGCATTGGCCTCGGGCCATATCAAGACCGGCAAGCTGCGCCCGCTGGCCGTCACCACCGCCCGGCGTTCGCCGGCGCTGCCGGACGTGCCCACGGTGGCCGAGGCCGCCAACCTGCCCGGATACGAGGTCGGCACCTGGTTCGGCCTGGTGACCCAGGCCAAGGTGCCGGATGCCATCGTGCGCAAGCTCTCGGCCGACATCACCGAGATCATGCAGATGCCCGACGTGAAGGCCAAGTTCGCGACGCTGGGACTGGACCCGAACCCCCAGGGACCGGCCGAGTTCGACAGCTTCATCGCCGGCGAGTTCAGCAAGTGGAGCCGGGTCATCAAGCAGGCCGGCATCGTTCCGCAATGAGTGGCGGGACACGTGCCCACGCGCATGCCGCGGCGCGCAGGATCAATTCATGAGCATCGGTACGAACTGGCGCACGCCGGTCTGTGAACGGCTGGGCATCGCGCATCCGATCTTCGGCTTCTCGCATGCGGTCGACGTGGTGGTCGAGATCGCGCGTGCCGGCGGTTATCCGGTGCTCGGCCTGGCGCGCGAGATGCCGCACGAGATTCCGGAGATCCTGCGCGCGGTCGATGAGCGCATGCAGGGCCGGCCCTACGGGGTCGACCTGATGCTGCCCTCGCAGGTGCCGCAACACGGTGATATCGACGACGTGCGCGCCGCGTTGCCGCAGCCGCACCTGGACTTCGTGGCCGGGTTGCGCGAGCGATTCGGCGTGCGGCCGCCGGTCAAGCCCAGCTTCTTCACCAGCCAGGTCCGCTCGGAAGAACTGTTCGAGTCGCAGATCGAGCAGGTGCTGGCCTCCAACGCCACCGGCGTGGCCACGGCCATCGGCTTGCGGCAGGACCTGATCGCCCGTGCCAAGGCACGTGGCAAGACGACGTTTTCGCTGATCGGTTCGGTGCGCCACGCGCGCAAGGCGCTGGCGATGGGGGTCGACGTGCTGGTGGCCCAGGGTTACGACGCCGGCGGCCACACCGGCCCGGTCGGCACCTATTCGCTGGTGCCGCAGATCGTGGCGGTTGCCGGCGACACGCCGGTGCTGGCCGCCGGCGGCATCGGCAGGGGCGCGCAGATCCTGGCCGCCATCGCCATGGGAGCCCAGGGGGGCTGGCTCGGCACCTTGTGGATGGCCGCGGCCGAGAACCACACGCCGCCCGCGTTGCTCGACCGGCTGGTGGCCAGCGGCAGCGAAGACACGGTCATCACGCGGGCCCACAGCGGCAAGCCGTGCCGGGTCGTGCGCAGCGCCTGGATCGACGCCTGGTCGGAGCCCGCGGCGCCGGACGCCTTGCCCATGCCCTTGCAGCAGGCGCTGACCGGCGACGTGTTCGCGTCCATGCACGAACACGACGACGCCCGACTGATCTACGAGGCCGCCGGCCAGAGCGTGTTCGCAATCGAAGGCCGCTCGACGGTGGCGCAGCAGATGCGCGAACTGGTGTCGGACATGCAGGCTGCGGGCCGGCGGCTGCAGGGTTTTGCGCGCGACGGCGATTGAGGCGGCGCGCCCCCGGCCCGTGCCGCGTCGCTCAGGCCGGCAACCAGTCCGACAACATGGTCTGCTCGAACACGGCGAGGCAGCCGGGCGCGTCGACCTGCATGCAGACCTGGGTACGGGGCCGGGTCTTTTCCCAGCCGGGTTGCGGATAGTCGATGAAGTCGCGTTCGTTCATGATGGTCTGGCCCTGCGCCAGGCCTTCGGTGGCCACGCGGACCGACTTGACGCTGGTCGTGAACAGCCCGGGTTGCACCAGGTAGATGAAGGCCAGCAGGTCATGCGCGAAGCAGCCCGGCGTCCTGGCGACATGGCTGTACAGGCCGCTGTAGAAGCGGGCATAGAACTCCACCGCCTTGAGCAGGGTGTCGGTGGCGACATGGCGGTGCTTGTCGGCGATGCGCTGGAAATGTTCCAGCGTGGTCACGACGCGGTGCGTCACGTCCAGCCCGACCATGGTCAGCTTCCAGCCGGCGGTGAACACGCGGTCGGCCGCATGCGGGTCGTTCCAGATGTTGGCCTCGGCCACCGGCGAGACGTTGCCCGGTTCGACGATGGTGCCGCCCATGACGATGACTTCGCGCACCAGCATCGGCAACTTCGGCTCCAGCATCAGTGCCAGGCTCAGGTTGCCCAGCCCGTCGGCACCGTGGATGTGGGCCGGCGGCGCTTCGGCCGGTTTGCACCAGGGCACGGCCACGCCGCGGGTCACCGGTGCGTCGCAGCCGGCGATCTCGGTCAGGTACAAGGCAT
>JBFIDI010000043.1:0-19624 GCA_041581405.1 Burkholderiaceae bacterium | reverse complement strand
GTCGACCAGCGGATAGCGCATCGAGAAGTCCTGCGCCATGCGGACGATGGTGTCGTAGACCGATTGGTCGCCATGCGGATGGTACTTGCCGATGACGTCACCGACGATACGGGCCGACTTCTTGTATGCGCGGTTCCAGTCGTTGTTGAGCTCGTGCATTGCGTACAGCACGCGCCGATGCACCGGCTTGAGTCCGTCCCGGGCGTCCGGCAAGGCTCGGCCCACGATCACGCTCATGGCGTAATCGAGGTAGCTGCGCCGCATTTCCTCTTCAAGACTGATAGGCAGGGTTTCTTTGGCGAACTGGGTCATGAACGGGTCTTGCGGCGGAAACGGGGGATTTTAGGCCCAAGGGGGTGTCGTTATCGGGCAACACATGGGGCTGCTCGAGCTGATTTCCTACAGGTGCGGCGAGATTCTGGCGTTGTCTGGCGAATCCGCTATGGCACAATAAGTCCATGCGCTCGGTGGCGGTCACCCGGCGCGTCCAACGTTTCGCAGCGCCGCTGCGGCTTATGTCTCGATAAGGAGAATCATGAAGAATCTTAATAAAGTAGCCATGTTGTTTGCTACCGTGGCACTCGCAACAGCCGCTAGCGCCCAGTCTGTCGACAACTGGAAGAATGGCTCCGGCGATCTGGTCTGGAAAAACGGCAGCAACGAGCTGTGCTGGCGCGACAACTACTGGACCCCGGCAACGGCCGCCGCAGGTTGCGATGGCGCCATCGTGGCTCCCAAGGCAGCCCCGGCACCTGCCCCGGCTCCCGCACCTGCCCCGCGCGCTGCTGCCCCGGCTCCGGCCCCGGCTCCCGCCGCTGCTCCGGCTCCCGCACCCGCTCCGCGTCCGGCTCCGCCGCCGCCCGCAGCGACCAAGGTCACATACGCTGCCGACGCATTCTTCGATTTCGACAAGTCTGTGCTCAAGCCCGAAGGCAAGGCCAAGCTCGACGACCTGATCAGCAAGGTCAAGGGCATCAACCTGGAAGTCGTGATCGCTGTGGGTCACACCGACTCCATCGGTACCGACGCCTACAACCAGGGCCTGTCGATGCGCCGTTCGGAAGCCGTCAAGGCTTACCTGGTGTCCAACGGTATCGAGAAGAACCGTGTCTACACCGAAGGCAAGGGCGAGAAGCAGCCGGTTGCTGACAACAAGACCCGCGAAGGCCGCGCGAAGAACCGTCGCGTGGAAATCGAAGTGGTCGGTACCCGCACCAACAACTAATCCTCCACAGGATTGTTGACCGGGGCCGTGTCCGGCTCCGAGCGAAACCCCGCCACGGCGGGGTTTCGCCGTTTGTGTGCCTGCTTTCGGCCTCGAGTCGGCAGGGCATTGCCACCATTGCCGATAATCCGAACATGACAAGCAGTACCAATGTGGACCCGGCCGAACTGGCCAAGTTTTCGGACCTGGCTCACCGCTGGTGGGACAAGGACAGCGAATTTCGCCCCTTGCACCAGATCAACCCGTTGCGCCTGGACTGGATCGCGTCGATCTGCCCATTGCAGGGCCTGACGGCGCTGGACGTGGGTTGTGGTGGCGGCATACTGGCCGACGCCATGGCGCGCCGCGGCGCCCAGGTGACCGGCATCGACCTGGCGACCAAGGCGCTTCGGGTGGCCCAGCTGCACGCCCTGGAGGCGCAGACACCCAACGTGTCGTATCGCGAGATCAGTGCCGAAGACCTGGCCGCCGAGCAGGCCGGCAGTTTCGATGTGGTGACCTGCATGGAGATGCTCGAGCATGTACCGGATCCCGCGTCCGTCGTGCGGGCCTGTGCACGCCTGGTCAAGCCCGGTGGCTGGGTCTTCTTCTCGACGATCAATCGCAACCCGAAATCCTTCCTGTTTGCCATCGTTGGTGCCGAATACGTGCTCAACATGCTGCCGCGCGGTACGCACAGCTACGAGCGCCTGATCCGGCCCAGTGAACTGGCCCGGTACTGCCGCGATGCGGGCCTGGAGCTCCAGCAATCCAAGGGCATGGAATACAACCCCTTGACCCGTCGGTACTGGCTCAGCGGCGATACCAGCGTGAACTACCTGTTCGCCACCCGCAAGCCGGCGCCCGCCGGCGACGCGACTTCCGGCGACGCGACATGAGCGGCCGTCCGTTCACCGAGGTCGGCGTCGTCCTGTTCGACCTGGACGGCACCTTGATCGACAGCGCTCCGGACCTGGGTGCCGCCGCCGACCGGATGCGTGTGCAACGCGGCATGCCGTCGCTGCCGCTGGAGCAATACCGGCACATGGCGGGCGCCGGAGCGCGCGGCATGTTGTCGGTTGCGTTCGGCATGACGCCGGAGCATGCGCAGTTCGCCGAACTCAAGGAGGAGTTCTTCGGCAACTACGAACAGTGCATGACCGACCGGACCTATGCCTTCGATGGTGTGCAGGCCTTGATCGAGCAGTTGCGGCACAAGGGGCTGCGCTGGGGTGTCGTGACCAACAAGTCGGCCCGATTCACCGATCCCCTGACTCGGTCGATGCCCTTGTTTGGCAGTGCCGCAGTGGTCATCAGCGGGGACACCACCCCCCACGCCAAGCCCCATCCGGAACCCTTGTTCGAAGCTGCGCGCCGGCTCGCCGTAGACCCTGGCCGCTGCATCTACGTGGGGGACGACGAACGCGACATCGTCGCCGGGCTGGCCGCGGGCATGGGTACGGTGGCCGCCACCTACGGATACCTGGGTCTCAAGGCCGATACCAGCGCCTGGGGCGCACATGCGTCGATAGAAAATCCACTGGCGCTCTTGAATTTGCTGGGATAGGCCTAAAATGCCTGTTGAGGGGCTGCATTGGTTTCGACGTGGGTACGGAATCGCTGTGGTGCATGTCGAGCATGGGCTACGCTCGTAAATCTTGGTTCAACAAACTAACTGCAAACGACGAACGTTTCGCACTCGCTGCTTAATAACCAGTGAGCCTTACAACAGCAGGCCGATGGGCTGGGCAAGGGTGTCATGACCGCAAGGTCCTGATGTCCAGGCTGTAAGGTTATTCACATCGGCTGGCTTCTGACCGGGTACCTTGGTCAGGGGCGAGACAATAGGGTGCTGGCGTTCGGTATAGCGTGTGGCTGCGCGATACCGGAGGCGAGACTCAAATCAGACCACTAAACATGTAGATCTGCTCGAGGATGGCTTGCGGACGGGGGTTCAAATCCCCCCAGCTCCACCATACACTCATCCGGTAAGGTCCGGTGACGTCCCAAAATCCCGGGTTTCTCCTCTGAAACCCGGGTTTTTTCGTTTCAGTGAGACCAGGATGTTTCTTGACAGCCCAGCGAAGGTGGGGGTAAAAATCATTCATTTACCCCCATTTTCAGTTGAGGCATGATTTTTCACCCCCACTTTCTCGTTTCGGCAGGTGCCCGATGCTGACCGACAAGCACTGCAGGGCCGCCTCTTGCCCAATGGACGCCAAGCGTGTGCGCCTGACCGACTCTGGTGGTCTGTACCTGGAAACTACCCCCAACCAGAAGAAGCGATGGTTTTTCAAGTACCGGTTCGCTAATGTCGAAAAACGTCTGGCCCTCGGCAGCTATCCCGAGATCAGCCTGACAGCTGCGCGCAAGGCGCGCGACCTGGCAAGACTGCAAAAGGGTGAAGGCAAGGACCCCGGCATGTTGCGTGAGGTCGAGAAGCTCAAGGCAAGCAATCCCTATGGCGATAGTTTCAAGGTCGTCGCCATGGAATGGTTCGAGAAGCAGGCGCCGATGTGGAGCGACAGCCATGCCAGCCGCTCGCGCCGGCAGTTTGAACGCGATATCTTCCCGTGGATTGGCAAACGCAGCTTATCAGAGATTGAACCAGTCGAACTGCTTGCGGTCTTGCGCAAGACTGAGGAGAGGGGAGCCGTCGAAACTGCCGACCGGGGCCTGATGTTGTGTCGCCAGGTCTGGCGCTATGGCGTGGCGACCGGTCGCGTTGCACGCGACATCACCGCCGATCTCAAGGGCGCATTGACACCATATCGCGGTCGGCATCTTGCGGCGATCACTGACCCTGCCAGCTTCGGTGCGCTGATTCGAGCAATACGTGGATACAGGGGTGGGGTGATCGTGCGCGCGGCGTTGCAGTTGGCCCCACTGTTGTTTCAGCGGCCCGGTGAGCTTCGGGGCGCGGCCTGGAACGAGATTGATCTAGACGACGCCTTGTGGACGATTCCAGCGCAGCGCATGAAGCGTGAGAAAGACGGCAAACTGTACGGATCTCCTCACTACGTTCCGCTGTCGCGGCAAGCAGTCGAGATCCTTCGCGGCCTGCATGGCTATACCGGGCATGGGGCGCTGGTCTTTCCTGGCGAACGCAATCACGACCGGTGCATATCCGAGAACAGCGTGCGCACTGCTCTGTTGACGATGGGCTATTCATCGGACATCCATACATGGCACGGCTTCCGAGCCAGCGCTCGTACCATGCTCGCCGAGCGCATGGATGTTGACCCTTTGCTCATCGAGGCACAGTTGGCGCACTCAGTGCGAGATGCCAATGGTCGCTCCTACAACAGGACCCAATACTTGAGCCAGCGGCGCGTGATGATGCAGCGGTGGGCCGACTACTTGGATAGCTTGGCATCGACAAATCCATAAACTGCCGGAAGTTGATTCGACCTATCTCGTTGCCACCGTCCACTCCGCCACTTTCCCAATGGGAATGGGTGTGCGGACAACTTCTTGGACTACTTGGAGGTAGTTCATGTATTTGTCCGAGGATCGGATTCAGGTTTTGTGGGAGCACCGGACATGATGTCGGGCTGAGAGCGGCCTGGCAAGAAGGAGCTTTTGATAGTCAAGTGATCAGCGCGACAAGAAATGCGAACTCACACGCCGACGGTCAATGCACTGGGGGCGATTGTGCTTGGCGTCAACTACCCTGACCGCTCGTGTTGCCTCACCAGAGAATGTTACCCAGACTGTGGTTGTCGTTGGCTGCTGAATTTGGCTATTGCCTAATTTCTTTTTCTGTCTTCAGGCCCCTGCCAAGCCGCCGGAGGCGCCCCGGTTGAACCCATGTACTCATGGTTCAACCCCATGAGCGTGTGGCGCTTTCCCGACGGCCGGATGTACGTCAGAGGTGGCGTGATTCGGACTTCAGCGTCCACATGAGTTTTGTGCCGCAGCTTGCCGAGGATCAGGTCGTTTGCCTTCTCTGCACGCCACGTCTTGATGCGGCGTTGCAGGGTGCGCAACTGGGCCTTGCTCGCAGAGGTGTCGGGCACCGCCTGGGCCAAGCGATTCGTCAGTTCCTTCGCGGTTGCTGTGGGCTCGGCGACGAGCCAGCCCTCGACATCCGGCCACGCGTGCTCAAACGGGTCGGCTCGCGTCCGCCACCAGCGCGCCTCGGTCGCTTTGCGCTGATGGGTCGGACGTTTTTCGCCGTCCTTCCAGGCGGGAGCCAGACTTTGCAAATACGTCGCGATCGCGGGTGATTCCGATGTTGATACAGCCTCGCGCGGTCCTCGCGCGGACATCTCGCTCAAGACTGCGATTTCATGGGCTCGCGGCCATTGGGGCATGTGACCCGGCATGTTTGTGGCAGCATCCTGGTCCAAGTTGTCGATGAAGACCGCGCAAGCAGTTTGAGCTATGCCGCCGTGTACCGTGACCCGGCATATTCGGGTGATGGTCCGGCGCGTCTTGTGCAACCGCAAGTGGTGGTTGACTACAGGGCTTGCTTCGCGCGCATTCAGGGCCGCTGGTACATCGCCGAGCGCTATACCACTGTGGTGTTTCTCGTCGCGTGACAGGTTGCTTCGCGGGAAATCGGACTGAAGCCTGTCCGCCGAACGGGCCGGCACCAAGCTGGCCTTGGCCCGTCGTTCTCAACTTGCCGTTGGTTTTCCGGGATTTCGGCCTGTTCGCTGGCGCTAGTCCGTGATGGGGATCGGGTCGAGGCGGTCAAACGCGTGTGGTAAAGACCTCGGTCATAGCCATGCCGGCATGGGTTTCATGCGGTGATGCGCATGTTCCTGCCCCGCACGCGTCGCAAGATGGACGGCAAGCTTCAGGAGTATCGGAGCATTGTCGAAAATCGTTGTCTTGACGACGGCGCAGCATTCAGCGCCATCTGCTGCACCAAGGCGAGATCAACGCCTGCGGCCCGAAACCGCGAGAGAGAGGTCAACGGCAAGTTCAAGAGCATGCAGATGGTGGACGTCTAGCTGCCCACCACCGTGTCTCGGACCTGCCTGATCCAATCGATCCCGCTGGTGCCGATGCTATTGACCTTACCTGACGTTTCGCTGTCACCAACGACCGGCTAAATGCGTACGGAATTGCGCAGATACGCAGCGACAGGCGGCTTTGATCTTCCCGCCCTCTTGTCAAGCAGGCCTCGAACGACACGGCTTCTGCGCAGCGCAGGATCACGGCAGGATGCCGCGGAAATGTGCTTTCAGTCTGACCTCTCCGTCCATTTGTGCTATCAAGCCTGCGGCAGATTGCAGGTGTTTCTCCCTGGACGGCCGAAGCAGGGGTGAAGGGCCTTCGGCGACAGAAATCTCATGGCCTATTCGATTGCCGTATTTAATGCTGTGATGGCAGCCAATCGGTCCCATGTCTGGTGACACTCGACATGTAATCGCGAAACGATATCGCTGACACTCTGCGGTATGTCAATCAGTCCAACTCCCTGCCCAGCCGACCAGATATCTCGCCAAACTTTGCTCGTGGCCATGCTCGTCGAATTGAAGCTTTCGTGGAGTTCGCCTTTGTCCGGTAGTTGATCTGGATCGAAACCTGCGGATTCAACGCTGCTGCGCAGAAAGTTGGCGTGGACACCGGAGAATATATCCGTGTAGATGATATCGGCGGCTTGGGCGTTTAGCACCGCTTGCAGATAGCCATCTGATATTGCAGCTTCCCGGGCACCGAGAAAGCGCGTACCCATGTAAACGAGGTCCGCGCCGATGGCCCTCGCCGCAACGATGTGCTCGCCTGTCGTGATGGCGCCGCCGATCACAATCATCCCGTCATACCAACGCCGAACCTCGCCGACAAACGCAAAAGGTGACAGCCGACCTGCATGACCGCCAGCTCCGGCACAGACGAGAATCAAGCCGTCTACGCCTGCGGCTGCTGCCTTTCTTGCGTGGCGCTGGTTGATCACATCATGAAAAACCAGTCCCCCGTATGAATGCACGGCATCGACTATTGCGGCCGGATTGCCCACTGATGTAATGACAATGGGAACCTTGCGGCGCACGCAGGTTGCCAAATCAGCTGCCAGCCGATTGTTTGTCTTGTGCAGGATCAGGTTTACAGCATACGGTGCATTGGTCGCCGCTTCGATCTGGTCGATCCAGCGTTCAAACTCTTGCACAGGGCGAGCGTTCAGCGCAGGAAACGATCCGACGATTCCTGCCCGGCATTGCTCCACGACGAGGTCCAGCCCACTGGCAATGAACATGGGCGAAGCGATCACAGGAAGCCGCAGGGCTTTCAGCCGTGCTAACAGGTTCGTCGTGTACTTCGATGGCGATTCCATCATTGACTCCTTCGAGATAGGTCTGGCGATTGCCAAGGTGGACAAACGGTGTGGTACGAGGTGGCACAGTCGTTGTGGTTCGCCCGCCATCCGGGTGGCAAACGGCATCTTGACCGTGTCGTCAAGTCGTCGGCGCATGCAGAAGATGACGCCTGGCTGAATCTGGGTCGGGCTACCTGGCGTGTTCGTGACCTCAATGCGACGAATGCCGTTGCCAACGTATTGCTGCGCCAAGCCCCATTTCTCGGCCTGCGTGGAATCAGTGCGCTCCCCGAACAGTGACCAATGCAGGACGTGTCAGACCTTGTCATCGCCAAACTTGCCTAGTTCGTCCAGAGGCTCAAGCATGCCGGCAAGCTGCCCAAGGTCGTCATGGTCACTTGCACGCGCAACATGCTGACCGTCAGGACTCAAGCTCAAGACCGGTCTGCCAGGCGGTCCACTGCCCACCCGCCTCGATGACGCTGGACACTTGACTATGAACCCGGTTGCTCAGTTCAGTTGACGACATCAGGCCAACCTCGTGCCAGGATTTCGTATAGGAGTAGAGAAATGCGCTCGACTGTCAGTGTCCTTGTCAACCTTTACCCTCACCTCGACATGTCTGTGGTCAGCGGCCAACGAATACCGGCGTTCGCTTGGTGACAAAGGCATCCACACCCTCACGAAAATCCGCCGTGCCTGCGCAGCACATGAATGCCGCCTGCTCGGCGTCCAATTGCGCGCAGAAGTCGCGATCAAGGGAACTGCGCAGCAGTGAGCGCAGCTTGCGATGCGCGACTGCAGGTCCGACCGCCAGCCGCTGCGCCAATTGATCGGCGCTGGCCTGAAGTGCGTCGGGCGCCACCAGCTGGTTGACCATGCCCAAGGCTAGCGCTTCTTGCGCGCTTATGTCGTCGCTCAGCAAGGCGATCTCCATCGCCTTGCGCAAGCCAATGATTCTGGGCAGCGCCCACGAGGCTCCTAGATCGCAGCTGGCGCCGATCCTGCCATAGGCAAGATTGAAGCTGGTGTTCGAGGCCGCAATCGCGAGGTCTGCGGCAAGCGCCAGGCTGAGACCGGCGCCCGCCACCGGGCCGTGCAACACCGCCAGCACGGTGGCCGGTCCGTTGGCCAACAGGCGCAGGGCCTCATGCATGGTGGATATGAGCTCGCTGGCCACACCTTGCGGGTTCGCCCGCATCGCGGCAACGTCCCCGCCAGCCATGAAGCCGCGACCGGAACCCCGAAGCACCAGTACCCGAATGGCCGGCGCGGCCGTAACCTCGCGGCAGGCGGCAAGAAACGCATGTGCCATGCCCACGTCCAGCGCGTTCAACACCTTCGGGCGGTTCAGCGTCAAGCGGGCCACCGGCCCGGCGCACTGCAGAAGGATGGAGTCGCTCATGCTGCAGCCAGTTGGGCCAGCCGCGCCTTGGTGCGTCCTAGCTCGTTACGGGCGATGGCGCGCAGATGTACCTCGTCCGGTCCGTCCAGAAACCGAAGCGCCCTTGCCCAGGCAGCGAAGAATGCCAGCGGCGTGTCGGAGGTGAGGCCTGCAGCCCCATACACCTGGATGGCGCGGTCCACGACCCGGGTCTGCAACTGCGCTGCGACCAGTTTTATCGCTGATACGTCGATCCGTGCAGCCTTGTTGCCCTGCGTATCCATGCGCCAGGCGGCATGCAACACCAATAACCTGGCCTGATCGATGTCGACCCGTGCCTGTGCGATCCAGTCCTGGATGTTCGCGAAGTCGGACAGCCTATTGCCAAAGGCCTGACGCTGGAGCGCGCGGCTACACATCAATTCCAGCGCAAACTCACATTGACCGATCGTGCGCATGCAATGGTGCACACGGCCTGGCCCCAGTCGAGCCTGGGCCAGGGCAAAACCTTCGCCCTCGCCACCCACGAGGTTCGTCCGCGGTACCCGCACGCCGTCAAACAGAACTTCACAATGGCCTTCGACAGCGAGGTGTTGGAAGATTGGCACGTTGCGAACAATCCGAAGGCCTGGTGCGTCCATGGGCACCAGCACCATCGAATGACGCGCATGGGTCGGTGCATCGGCCGCCGGATTGGTCACGCCCATCACGATCATCAGTTTGCAGTCTGGATGCAGCGCGCCGGTGGCAAACCACTTGCGTCCGGTGATGACGAGATGTTCGCCATCGTGCTCGATGCGGGTGGCGATGTTGGTGGCGTCGGAAGACGCCACATCGGGTTCGGTCATCGAGAAGCATGACCGAATGCGGCCATCCAGCAGCGGCACCAACCAGTTTTCGCGTTGCTCCGGCGTAGCAAACAGATGCAGCAACTCCATGTTGCCGGTATCCGGCGCGTTGCAGTTGAAAACCTCTGCTGACCACGGGTAGCGCCCCATGATTTCAGCGAGCGGAGCATATTCCAGGTTGGTCAAGCGCATGCCCGGCTCATGGGCCTGCAGGCCGGGCAGGAAAATGTTCCACAACCCGGCCGCCTTGGCCTTGGTCTTCAGCGCATTGACGATGTCGGATGGGAAGATACCCGCGTTCGCAAGACGGTTCCATTCTGCATCATGCGGTGCGATTTGTTGGCGCACGAAGGTGGCCATGCTCGCCTGCAGTTCCAGGGCTCGGGGGGTGGGAGAAAAATTCATTGTGGAGGCTCATTTGGTAGGCAAAGCGACGGTGGAGATCCATGGCACGAGCGCGATCACGACAAGTCCGATGAAGAGAGCGGCCAAGTACGGCCAGATAGCGCCCATTACCTCGTCGGGTTTGGCGTCGCCGATACGGCAGGCCACGTAGAAGCCCACGCCGATGGGTGGCATCATCAAGCCGATGTTCATGGCGACGACCACCACCATTGCATAGTGCACGTCGTTGATCCCCAACTTGCTGGCGATGGGGAACATGATGGGCCCGAGCAGCAGCACCGCGGGCAGACCCTCGAGGATGCAGCCCAAAACCAGGAAGACCACAATCGTCACACCCATGAACGTCATCCAGCCACCGGGCAAGGCGGTCAGAAAGACCGACATCTGCTGCACAATGCCACTCTGTGCGATCGACCAGGCCATTGCCGCGGCCGTGCCCAGGATCAGCAGAATGGCGCCACTCAATGCCGCGGTCTCGACCAGCATGTCATATAGCTTGCGCAAGCCAATGCCACCATAAAGCGTTTGGCCAATGATCAGCGCGTACAGCACCGCAATGGTCGACACCTCGGTCGCCGTAGCAACTCCGCCGCCCACAGCGCTGCGGATCAGGAACGGCAGCACGAGCGCGGGGCCGGCCACCAGCAGTACCCGGCCGATCAACGGCAGTGTGGCGCGCTTCACACCGCTCATGTCCTCCTTGCGGGCCTTCCAGCGCGCCAGCACGAGCAGCATGAGCAGCAAGACCATGGCCACCACGAATCCGCTCTGAAACAAGCCTGCGATGGAGACGCCTGCGATGGAGCCGACCACGATTAGCACGATGCTGGGTGGTACCGTGTCCGCCATCGCCGCACCCGTGGCAAGCAGGGCGATCATGCCGGCGGGTTTGTGGCCTCGCCGTCGCATCTCCGGGAACAATGCTGGTGCGACCGTGGCCATGTCAGACACCTTGGAGCCCGAGATGCCTGAGACGATGAACAGGGATCCGAGCAGTACATAGGACATTCCGGCCTTCACATGCCCGAGCAGCGACGCCAGGAAGTCGACGATCGCCTTGCCCATGCCGGTGGCGTCAAGAACACACCCTAGCAGCACGAATATGGGGACCGAGACCAGAATGAAGCTCGACATGCCTTCATCCATGCGGTTGAGCACGATCGTCAATGGCACCGTCGTGCTGAAAGCCAGGTAGCTCAGCGCGCCCAGTCCGAAGCAGAACGCGATTGGCACGCCCGCAGCGAGCAGGATGGCGACAAACACCACCAGGAAAATCACCAGGTTCGGCAGGCCCAGTGTCTGCAGCTGCGGCGTGGAGCTCCAGCAGGCCACGGCCAGCGCGCCAACCACCACGGCCGCCACCAGCAGCTCGCGCCAACGTGCCGAGCGCCTAGCATAGGCTAGTGTCACCAGCAACATGGTGATGACGCCAAACGGGATGGCAGCGGTGCGCCAGCCGCGCGACATGTTGATGCCCGCAGTGTTGACGATCCACTCGTCATGGGTATACGTCACCGATGGCTCGATCAAAGCGGCAAGAAAGGCAATGATCATCATGATGGCGAATGCATTCACATAGCCCTGGCTGCTCGCCGGCAGGCGTTCGAGCACCGCGGTGAGCCGCAGGTGTTCGTTGCGCTGCATGGCGAGTGCTGCGCCCACCATGGACAACCAGAGAAAGGCGAGTGAGGCCAAATCGTCGACCCAGATGAGCGGTGTCGCGAATACATAACGCGACAACACGCCGGCGAGCAACAGCCCGATGATGGTGACCATCAAGAAGGCAGCCACAGCCTCCAGGCCGGAAATGGCGCCGCGAAGCGTTCTGGCGACCCGAGAGGCGTCGGCGACCTGTGGCAGGCTGGCGTCGGGCGTGATGGTGGTGGCAGTGGACATTGGTGGCTCCAGGGAGGCGGACATGGAGAAGCAGCCTTTCAGTTGAAACGGCCTGCCCGTCGAAATAGCCAGAAACTGATCGGCGCTTGGCCGTGGGGTCGGGTGAACGTGGATGGATTCAAGACACATTCCCCGCGCGATTGGCAGGCATGGGCAGCGCCATGTCGGTCAGTCGCGGATTGTTGAAACGGCGTGGCTCCCACGGCAGCTCCGTCAAGAACCCGGCGACAGTCTTGGACAGGGCCGGTGCGCACGTCAGGCCAGCGTCCCGATTTCACTCTCCAGTATGGCCCAGGCTTCATTGCCGTACTTCTGCTTCCACTCCTGATAAAAGCCCGCCGTGCGCAGCGCCTTGGTGAAGCTGGACAGATCGGGCTTGTTGAAAATCATGCCCTTGGACGTCAGCTCACCTTGCAACGACTCATTGAGCGCGCGGTTGGTGGCGCGCTGCGCCAAGGCCTGTTCATTGAAGTTGCGGGCGCAGATTTCCTGCAGATTGGTGGGCATCGACTGCCAGGCGCGACCATTCGCCAGGAACCAGATTCCGTCCCACATGTGATTGGTTTCCGAGCAGAACTTCTGCACCTCATACAGCTTGGCGATGCTCACGATGCCCAAGGCGTTTTCTTGCGCATCGACCACCTTCGACTGCATGGCCATATAAGCCTCGGACCAGTTGATCCCCGTAGGTGCTGCACCCAGTGCCTTGAACAGGGAGGTCCACAACGGGCTTACGGGCACTCGAATCTTCAGGCCCTTCAGGTCTTCGGCCGTGCGGATGGGCCGATTGCTGGTGGTGATCTGGCGGAAACCGTTGTCGTAGATCTTCTCCATGGCAACCAGCCCGGCCTTGCCGATTTCCTTGCGGATATGACTACCGAGATCGCCGTCCATGGCTTTCCATACCTGGTCGTAGCTGGAGAACACGAAGCCGAGGCCACTGATCGACGCCGCGGGAACCACGCTGGAGAGGATCAGCGGTGACAGCGTCTGGAAGTGGATTGCGCCCGATCGCAGCTGCGACAGCATGTCGGTATCGCCGCCCAACTGGTTGTTGGGGAACACCTCGATGTTGACCTTGCCACCAGTCTGTTCCCGGATCTGCGCGCAGGCTTTTGCCGCATGGATGTGCAGCGGGTGGGCCACCGGTGCATTGTGGGCATACTTGAAGTTGAATGGTGACTGGGCATGCAGTCGCGTCAATGGCATCGCCAGCATGGCGGCGGAACCACTCTTCAGCAATGTGCGGCGGGAAAATTGGGTCATGGACTGTCTCCTGTGGTGTTGACGTGTGGGATATCAAGGGCGCAGCTTCAAGAAGCTCGGGTGGCGGAGCGGTTCACCGTCTCGCTTCGTCTCGTTCATCTGCAAAAAGGCCGGTGGTGTATCGCCGCCGGCGGGACGGCGGATGAAGGTTGCGTCTTCGCCGACGAAGCGCAGCGACAACGTGCGTCGGCGCCGGCCTGCCTCGGTGCCGCCGCCGCCATGCAGTACGGCCGGATGGAACAGCAATACGTCGCCAGGCGTGATAGACCAACCTGCAATGTCGAACTGTTCTCGGGCGGCCTCGATCCTGGGCACCTCCGGCCGGGTGGGATTCTGAACGCCGCGTTGCTCGTACAAGGGGCCGCGATGCGAGCCGCGCACGAATTCCAGCGCCAGTTCGCGCGGAACTGTTTCGAATGTGATCCACATCACGGCCAACTGCTTGCCGTCGCACGACAGGTAGGACGAGTCCTGGTGCCAGCCGGTGCGTTGGCTGCGTACCGCGCCGCCTTCCTTGTAGAAGACCTGTTCGAAAGCAAAGTCGACTCGCGAACTGGCCCACGCGGTCGCGACCAAGTCGGCGACCGGCGAATTCTTCAGGAACGCGGCGTAACCTGTCAGTGCTTGTGGGTTGCCGGTGTCGACATAGAACCTGCTGTTTTCCTCCTTGTTGTAGTTCGACGCGTTGGCACTGGGGTTGGCGAGACTCCAGTTGTATGCGGCTTCAGCTTCTCGAAGCCACCTGGCGTTCAGCACCTGCGGCAGATAGACCACGCCATGGCGGGCGAAGTCCGAGGAGATGGCGGCGGGCGAAATCTCGGACATCATGCGGGCGTTGACGGGTGAACGGCCTCGCCTTGGAGGTCCCAGGTGGTGGGGGTGATGCCGGCCGCGCGCAGCTCGTTCTTGCGCACCTTCTCGGTCGGCGTTTTTGGCAATGCGGACAGGATCTCGATATAGCGCGGCAGCGCGAACTTGGGCAGGCGTGGTTCCAGGAAGCCGAGAATTCCTTTCGCCTCCAGGCTACAGCCTTTGCGCAAGACGATGCAGGCCTTGATCTCGTCTTCTGCGAGTTCGCTCGGTACCGCGATTACGGCTGACTCAGCCACGTCGGGGTGCGCATTGATCTCGCGTTCGACCTCGAAGCTGGAGACGTTCTCGCCACGGCGGCGGATCGCATCCTTGGTTCGATCCACGAAAATGAACTGGCCGTCTTCGGCGTAGCGTACGGCGTCCCCCGTGTGGAACCAGAAATTCTGCCAGGCTGCCACGGTCGCCTCCGGCATGCGATGGTAGCCACTGGTCATGGTCCAAGGCTCCCGGGCGCGAGTCCACAATTCGCCAACGTCACCAGGTGCGACTTCCACGCCCCGTTCATCGACGATCAGGGCGTCGACTCCCTTGCGCAACCAGCCGGCGCGCCCGGCGATGCCGAAACCCAGCGGCGCGCTGGCGATGACGCCTGCTTCGGTGGAGCCGAAGGCGGCGGCGATCCTCTCGACGCCGAAACGCTGCTTGAACTCCTCAATCCCGTCAGGGACGGGCACCAGCAGCATGGCCTTCAGGCGATGGGCGCGGTCCGTGGGTTTCACCGGTTGCTTCTGCAGAAAGTGCGTCATCGACCCCAACAGGAAGCAATAGGTCGCGTTGTAGTTCTGCGCCTGTTGCCAGAAGTTCGACGCACTGAACCGCGGCAGGATGACGGCAGTGGCGCCCGCCACGAATGCGTTGTAGACCGCGGCCCACTGTCCACCCATGTGAAACAAGGGAAGTGGCACCAGCGTCACATCGTCTGGGCCCACCGCGCCGAACATCGATGGATGGGCATAGGTGTAACCGTGCGCGTGGCTGTTGATCGATCCTTTCGATGGGCCGGTGGTGCCAGACGTATAGAGGATGGCCATCACGTCGGACGGATGCAACTGCGCAGGTCGAGCAGGCGCTCCGACGAATAGATCCTCCCATGCGATGCGCGCCCACTGATCTGGCACGACAACGTCGCTGTGTCCCCGAACCACCACGGTCTTTAGCTGAGAAAGATCCGCCGCGACCTCGATCAGACGATCCAGGTACGCTGCCTCCGTCACCAGCACGGTGGCGCCGGAGTTGTTGATGACGTGCGCCAGCAGCGCGGCGCGGTACGCTGTATTGATCGGCACCTCGATGCGACCGGTCAGACTCAGACCGGACCACAACACGACGAAGTCCACGTGATTGTCGAGCATCATCAGCACAGGCGCCTGGTGCGCCACGCCCAAGCGTTCCAGACCGCCGGCCACGCGCAAGCCGTCGCGAACCAACTCCGAGTAGCTCAGCGAGCGCTCCGGGTCACGGATCGCCGTCTTGTCCGGATACAGCGCCAGTGCGCGTTCGAATACGGTGCCGAAGTGGCGCTCGGCTAGCGGGGGCATGGCGGGGATGGCAAGCATGAGATGTCTTGGGCAGGCTGGTGTCAATGCGCGGAGCGATGCGACGATGCAGGCAACCCGGCCAGCAAGTCATCGAACTGCGCCACCAGAGGCGTAAAGTCGCGATGCGAGATGTAGTCCGCCCGCGTGGGTCGCTGAATCGCGTTGTCGGTGCGGTTGCTGGTCAGGTAGATGATGTGGCGCGTCCACGGCGAGATGTTGGGTGTGGACGCGTGCGCGGTCAGGCCGTGAAAGAGCACTGCCGTACCCGCCGGACCCTTGGGTGTGGCCATCCCGCGCTCGGCCACCATCTCGGCGATGACCGTCTGGTCCATCTCGGCCAGGCTGGTTTCCCGGGCCAGGCCGGGCAGTAGCTTGGCTGCGCTGCCGACACGGCCTCGCTGGTGTGAGCCGGGAATGAACGTGACCGGTCCGTTCCATTCGGTCACTTCATCCAGAAACACGGAAATGTTGAGCGCCCTGCATTCCGGCATGCCGTCTAGGTCGTGCCAGTTGGCGAAGTCCTGATGCCACGGGAAGTCGAGTGCGCCCATGGGCTGCTTGCTCACGATCTTGTATTGCGAGCAATACACCTCCCCGCCGAGCAGTTGTTCGGTCGGATGTACCAATCGCGGCGTGCACATCAGCCGCCGGAACGGTTCGCTGTAGCGGTGCACTGCCAGTGCTGCGCGCATCTCACCGTCTTCTGCGCGCAGGATCTCGTCGCGCTGCATGTCGTAGATGTGCGATACCTCGGTACGCAGCAATGCGATTTCCTGGGCCGAGAACAGGCAAGGGAGTACGAGAAACCCGTCGCGCTGGAACTGGTCGATCTGGGCGGCGTCAAGCATGCGGGTTCTCCTGGGCTGGTACGGGGTTGACGGCGCGCAGCCAGTGCTCGTACAGCGCATCCGCAGGACCCGCGGTGACGGGGGTGAAGTCGGTGTGGGCGATGAATTCCGGTCGCTGCTGTTTTCCGCGCAGGCGATTGGAAATCGCCGAGAGGGTCAGATAGACGATGCGCCGCGGATAGGGCGTCATGTTCGGCGGTGAACCGTGCGCCAGGTTGGCGTGGAACATCAGCATGGTGCCCGGGCCTCCTGTGGGCGCGACGATGCCGCCCGCTGCGACCATGTCGCTCACGGTATCGCGCGTGAGGTACCAGCCCGGATGCGAGGTTGTCATGTCGTCATAGGCGTCTGGCAGCGCGCCGTGGCGATGGCTGCGCGGGATCAGCATCAACGCACCGTTGACCGGCTTGACTTCGTCTAGAAACACCGCCACGTTCATGGCCCGCGGTTCAGGCATGCCGTCGAAGCGCTGCCAGGAAGGGAAGTCCTGGTGCCATTGCCATGTCTCGCCAGTGAAGGCAGTCATCGCATTGATCTTGAACTGGTGCATGTACACCTGCTCCCGGAAGATCTGTTCCAGCGGCTCGACCAGGCGCGGGTCGCGACCCAAGGCGCCAAATGCCTCGTTGTAGCGGTGTACGGCGAAGGCGGTGCGCGGCGCGCCCGACTTCTCCAGCCGGATCTCCGGGCGCGGATGTGCGAGCACCTTGGTCGCTTGGTCGCGCAACAAGGCCATCTCGTCGCCGGTGAAACAGTTCGGGAACACGAGGTAACCCTCCTTCTCGAACTGCTGGAGCTGTCGTGACGTGAGTTTCACCATGGTCTCCTAGGCCACGATCAGACCAGCGTCCCCACCTGCTTTTCCAGAACCCCCCATGCTTCGGCGCCGAACTTCTCTTTCCACTCCTTGTAGAAGCCGGCCTTCTGCAACGCCGCGCGGAAGGGCTCGCGATCGGGCCGGTTGAACTGCATGCCCTTGGCCGCAAGGCTGGTTTCCACCGTTTCATTGAGCTTGGCCAGGTCTTCACGGGCCAGCAGCGCAGCAGCATTCACGTGCTTGGAGACGACTCCTTGCACATCGGCCGGCAGTGTGGCCCAGGCACGGGCGTTGGCACAGGTGAAATATCCCTCCCACGTGTGGGCTGTGAGCGAGCAGAAGGACTGCACCTCGTACAGCTTGGCCAGCTCCAGCAACTGCAGCGGATTGGTCTGTGCATCGACCACCTTGGTCTGCAGCGCCATGTACAGTTCGGGGAAGGGGATCGCCGTGGGCGACGCACCCAGCGCGCGGAACAGCGACACATAAAGTGGCACCACCGATGCGCGCACCTTGAGGCCCTTCATGTCATCAGGCGTATGGATGGCCTTGCTGCGCGTGGTCATGTGCATGAAGCCGTGGTCCCAGGGCCGCTCGAAGGCATGCAGGCCTACCTTGGCGTAGATGGTACGAATGTAGGCGCCGAGCTGGCCGTCCATGGCATCCCATACGTCCTTGTAGTTCTTGAAGGCGAATGGCACGCTGTGCAGGGCGCCGCGCGGATCCATGCTGGAGAGGTGACCCTGCGGCAGGTACATCATTTGCAGCGCGCCTGAGCGCACCTGCGACACCATGTCGATGTCGCTGCCCAACGCGCCGGCTGGGAACAGCTGAATGTCGACGCGGCCGGCCGTGTCCTCCTGCACATTCTTCAGCGCCGCCTTCAGGCGCAACGAGGAAGGGTGGTCGCCCGGCATGGAGCTGCCGAGTTTGAAGTTGAACTCCGCGGCATGCGCAAAGCGGGGAATGGTGAACACGGACAGTGCGGCGCCGGTGGCGAGCAGTTGGCGACGGGAAATGGGGGTCATGGGTTGTCTCCGAGATGGTTTGGTGAAGGTTGTCCGGGTGGACGTTGAAAATGGAGTCATGCGCGCTGCAGGATCGTGATGGCGCAAATCGCGTCGTCGAAACCCATCGTCCCGCCTCCGTTTTCGGCCAGGCCCGTGTGGGCGTTCGTCACTTGGCGTGCACCGGCGTTGCCGCGCAGTTGTTGCGTGATCTCGTACACCATCGACAGGCCCGTCGCACCGACGGGATGGCCCTTGGATATCAGTCCACCCGAGGTATTGATCGGTGTGGCGCCGCCTAGGTCGGACGCGCCAGATTCATGGAACCGGCCGCCATCGCCCATCTCGCAGAAGCCAAGGTTCTCGGGCTGGGTGATTTCACCAAATGTCGTGGCGTCATGTACTTCGGCCAGCTGGATGTCACGTGGCCCCACGCCGGCCATGGCGTAGGCGCGTTTCGCCGCGAAGTGGCTCACGGCCGGCTCGTCGATGTCACGGTATTTCCCGTTGGCCAGGCCGACGCCGGCGATGCGCACCGCGCGTTCCTGCACCGCGGCCGGCAATGTTCCGAGGAATGTCTTGGAGCACAGCAGGGCTGCCGCTGCACCGTCGCCGATGGGCGCACACATCGAACGGGTGAGTGGAAAGCTGATCTCGCGATCGGTGAGGGCCTTCTCGATCGACACGTCGAACTGGTACTGTGCCAGCGGGTTCAGGCTGCCAAATCGATGGGTCTTGCTGGCGGCGATGGCGAACTGCTTCTGCGTGGTACCGTATTTGCGCATGTGGTAGGCCGCTTGTATGGCGTAGGTGTCCATGTTCAGCGTCCCGCCCGCTTCATTGAGTGTCCACGGTCGTCCCATTTTCTCGCCGGCCTTCTCGAAGTACGCGTGCCAGACCCCCGGATCGAGCTGATCGAGTCCGCCGGTGAAAAGCTGGTACTGGCGTGCCGGATCGTCCGGGATAAAGGTTTTCTCGACGCCGATGGCCAGCGAGCACTGCGCCGCTCCCGAAGCGATGTCTTTGAATGCGCCATGCAAGGCCAATGAGCCGCTGGCGCACGCGCCTTCGACGTTGATCGTCGGTACATGCTCGGGGAAACGCCCTTCGGCGACCAGTTCCGAGAGGCAGATCTGGCCGCGAATATTGGGCTGACCGTACATCTCCATCTTCACGTTCGAGAACCAGGCCGTGTCGATGCGGTTTCCGTCGTCGAAGCCGGCATCGGCCAGCACAGGTTCGTAGGCCTCGCGGGTGAGTTGTTTGAATC
>JBFIDI010000042.1:0-19649 GCA_041581405.1 Burkholderiaceae bacterium | reverse complement strand
GGCGACTTCCGGCAACGCATGCGCGGTGCAGGCGACGATCGGCAGTCGCGCCAGCGGCCCCGCTTCGGCGCGGACGGCGCGTGCCAGCGCGTAGCCATCCATGACCGGCATCTCGCAATCGGTGATCAGCAGCGTGAAATGCCCCTGCCGCAACTGCTCGAGTGCCAACGCGCCATCGGCCACGGCATCGGCCTCGATGCCGATCTGGCGCAGCTGGCGCACCAGCAGGAAGCGGTTGGTCGGATGGTCGTCGACCACCAGCACCCGCGCCGGCGCACGGTCCGGGCCACCGATGGCCGGGACCGGTCGGGTCGCGACCTGCGCCGCCACGCGCACGCTCCGTTCGCCCGCAGGGGACGCCGAGGTCTCCGGTGCAGCCACCTGCGTCAGCGTCAGTTCCAGCGTCGCCGTGCTGCCTTCGCCCGCCACGCTGTACAGGCTCACCCGTCCACCCATGCGCTCGGCCAGCCCGCGACAGATCGCCAGACCGAGTCCGGTGCCACCCGACTGGCGGGCGCGTTGCGCGCCCCCCTGTTCGAACGGCTGGAACAAGGTGCGCATCACGTCGGGCGCAATACCCACCCCGCTGTCGCGCACCGCGATGCGCACCGTGTGGGTGCCGCCGGCCGACGGCTCGGCGGTCACCAGCAGTTCCACACCGCCACGCGTGGTGAACTTGATCGCATTGCTGACCAGGTTGCCCAGGATCTGGGTCACCCGCATGGCGTCGGCCAGCACCCAGGGCGGCACGGCCGGGTCGACATGCGCCGTCAGCGTGATGCCTTTGGCCAACGCGCTCGACAGATAGGTCGCGACGACCTGCTCGACAACGGCTGCCAGCGACACCGGCGCAATCAGCACCTCGACCCGTCCCGCCTCGATCTTGGCCATGTCCAGCAGGTTGTTGAGCAGGCCGACCAGCGACCGCGCCGAGCCCTGCGCGGTCGCCAACAGGGTTGCCGGCTCTCCTTCGAGACCGGAGCACTGCATCAGCTCCATCGCGCTGAGCACGCCATTGAGCGGCGTGCGGATCTCGTGACTGACGGTGGCCAGGAACGTGCTCTTGGCGCGCGATGCGGCTTCTGCCGTGTCTTTCGCACGTTCGAGCGCCGCGTTCGCGGCGGTCAGCTCGGCGGTGCGTTCGGCCACCCGCTTGGCCAGTGAGGCGCGCTCGAATTCGACCTCCGCATGCGCCTGCCTGAGTTCGTCGGCCGCCTGCTTGCGGTGCTCGTTGCCGTCGTCGAGCCCCGCGCGCATCGAGTCCAGTGCGTCGCCCAGAATCGCCAGTTCGTCGCGTCCCACCAGTTGCACGGGAGTCTTGAGGTCGCCGGCGCCGATGCGTCGGCTGGCCTCGATCAGGCTGGACATGCGCCCCAGCAAGGCCTTGCGCAGGAACAACCAGCTCAGCAGGCTGAGCAGCAACAACAGCAGCGCGATCAGCAGCGCCTCGTTGGTGGCTTCCGCACGCTGGTCCGCGCGCAGCTGCGAAAAATCGTAGACCAGCAACAGGCCGTAGTCCTGCGCTGCAACGCCTTGGCCGCGCAGGTCCGGAAACGCGCTCACGATGGCGTTGGCATGCCACAAGGTGTCCCCCTGCAGCACGTGGACCGGCGTGCCGCGGCGAATCGACTCGTCCAGCACGGTTCTCGCCCGAGGCTCGACCAGTGCGTCGATGTGCTGCCCGATCATGCCACTGCGGGTGGCATGGACGACCCGCTGGTCCGGATCGACCAGCAAGGCCAGCTGGAGTCCGCGCAACACCTGCAATTGCTCGATCGAGCCCCGCACCCGCGCCTTGTTCTCGAGCCGCAGTCCGGCCGCGATCTCGGAGCCGGCGTTGTTGCCGATGGCCGTGAGCAGGGACGACACGACCCGTTCGGTGCGATCGTCCGACATCTGAAGCCGGGTGAAGAAGATGATGCCCGCCGCCAGCAGGCCGAACACCAGCAGGCCGGCCGGGATCAGGAAACGCAGCGGGAAGTACCCTCCTGCGCGCCGGCGCACGCCGGCCCCGGTCGCACGCAAGGAGGTGCGTCGACCGGACATGCTCATGGCTGTGCCCCTGACTCGGGCAACACGGCGGGTGAAAACAGGCGATCCATCTGCGCGGGCACCGTCTGGCCGCTGGCCAGATTGACCGAGGTCGCGAACCGCCTGACGCCGTCCATGAAACCCGTGTCGCTCGCACCGAGCAGTTGCCGGTTGCTCTCCAGCGAATACATCTCGACGCCCGCAAGCGCCGACAGGAACTGCGGTGCCGACATGTCCAGGCGCGGCGCCATCGCCGCGGCACTGGCATCGGGCTCCCGGCGCAGCTGGGCGAGCGCGCGGAACCAGCCTTGCGTGAAATGACGGAAGTCATCGCCGCGCTCGCGCATCTGGCTCTCGCGCGCGACGAACACATCGATGATCTCGCCCGGAATCTCGCGGCTCGAGAAGATCTGGTGCCCGCCGCGCTGCAGCAGCTTGGTGCGCACCGGCTCGTAGGTGATCATCACGTCCACCTTGCCTGACGCGTACGCTTCGAGTTGATCCGGAATGTCGAAATACAGCAGCTCGACGTCGTCGGGGGCCAGGCCGGCCCGTCTCAGCAGGCTGTACAACATGTGCGCCCCCAGCGGACCGGACTCCAGTCCGATGCGTTTGCCCTTGAGTCGCGCGAGTTCGAGCATGGGCGCGCGGCTGATGACCACGTCCCCCCCGCGCGACTCATCGATGAGCAGGAATACGCGATGTTCGCTGGTGCGGGCATGCAGTTCGAAGACATAGTCCAGCGTCAACGCCACCACGTCGAGTCCCCCCACGGCGTAGGCCCGCGATGCCTCGGCCGGGGACTGGAACTCCACCAACTCGACCCGGTCGGGATCGAAATACCCCTCCTTTTCGGCCAGCCACGCCAGTTCATACGGTGGCCAGGCCAGCAACCCGACCCGGATCGGCGGCTGCGGCGGAGAACAGGCCGTCAGCAGCGCCAGCAGCACCGGCACGAGCCAGAGGCACAAGACGGTCGAGATACGTGACCGATCATCGATCTTCATGGTGCAACCTCCGTGGATATGCGCGTCGGCGACCCGCCCGCCGCGTCGGATCGCGCGTTCAGCATCTGCGCCATCGCCGCCTGCGCGTGCTGCAGCCGCGACAGCGCCAGCTGCAGTTCGGTCTGCGATGCCTGCGCCGCCGCCAGCCGCTGCAGGTCTCCGAGAGCCCTGGCCATGGCCGTCGCACCCACGATACGTGCCGCGCCCAGGCCACGATGGGCCATCGCCTTGCAGCCCGCGTGATCTGCTTGCGCAACGGCCCGTTGCAGTACACCCAGGTTCACCCGCGCATCGGCCATGAATTCATCCAGCAGTTCGCGCTCGAGCCCCTTGTCGCCACCGGTGATCTCCGCCACATGGGTGTCATCCAGCAGCACATCGACCATCGGCGCTGCCGTCGGCTCACCGGCTTCGGCCTGCTGCAACACGGCCGACTTCGGCCACAGGCCACGGAGCACACGCGCCAGAGAAGCCAGCGCAATGGGCTTGGTCAGCACGTCGTTCATGCCGCACTCGCGGCAACGTTGCTCGACCTCGGGCAATGCGTGGGCCGTGCAGGCCACGATCGGCAGGTCGGCCCAGGCTCCGTCGGCGCGCTCGCGAATCGCGCGGGCCAGCCCGAACCCGTCCAGGCGCGGCATCTCGCAATCCGTGATCACGAGCCGGTAGTCGCCCGAACGCAGCAGCTCCAGCGCCTCGACGCCGTCACATGCCACGTCCGCGCGCAGTCCGAGCTGCTCGAGCTGGCGACGCAACAGGCGCCGGTTGACCGGGTGGTCGTCGACGACCAGCACCTGTGCGGCCCCGTCGTCATCGGCCTGCCAGGCGTGGAAACGCGAGATGATCGTGTCGTCATCCTCGTCCTGGCCTTCCGCCTGCGCCGCTTCGGCCACTTGCAGCGGCAACTCGAGCGTGGCGGTCGTGCCGTGTCCGGGGCTGCTTTCCAGCCACACCGCTCCGCCCATGTGTTCGGCCAGGCCGCGCGAGATCGCCAGGCCCAGCCCCGTGCCGCCCGACTGGCGCGCCAGTTCGGCCGTGCCTTGTTCGAACGGCTGGAACAGGGTCTGCAGCGCCGCCGGCGGAATGCCGACGCCGGAATCGTGCACCACGAACCGGATGCGGCACCCGTCATCGTCGGCGGCGCACCGGTGCACGCTCAGGCTCACGCCTCCCTCGCTGGTGAACTTGACCGCGTTGCTCACCAGGTTGCCCAGGATCTGGCGCACCCGCAAGCCGTCGATGTGCACCCACGCCGGTGCCACCGGGTCGACCTCCGCGTGCAGGTCGATGCCCTTGGTGATCGCGTTGGGCATGTGGGTGGAGACCACCTGCCCGACGATCGCCTCCAGCGACGCCGGTGCCGGCGCAATCTCGATCCGGCCGGCCTCGATCTTGGCCATGTCGAGCAGGTCGTTGAGCAGGCCGAGCAGCGAGCGGGCGGATTCCTGGGCCGTTCCCAGCAAGGCGCGACGCTCGCCGTCCAGGCCGGTTCGCCCGAGCAGTTCCATGGCACCCAGTACGCCGTTCATCGGCGTGCGGATCTCATGGCTGATGGTGGCCAGGAAGGCACTCTTGGCGCGCGAGGCGGCCTCGGCGGCGTCCACGGCCCGGGCCAGCGACGCATTGGTGACCGTCAGCTCCTCGGTGCGTTCGGCGACGCGGCGCGCCAGCGACGAACGCTCATGCTCGACCGCGGCATTGGCCGCCTTGAGTTCCTCCGCCGCGTTTTCCAGCGCCCGCTGCGCCCGTTCACGCTCGACCGAGACCCAGCAGCGTTCGGTGACGGTCTGCATCAAGTCCTTCTCGTGTTCCGTCCATTGGCGCGGCACGTCGTCGCCCACGACCATGATGGCGCGCAGGCGATCGCCCTTGCGCAGCGGAACGATCAGGGCCGATCGCATGCCGGCGTCCTGCAGCACCGGCCCCTCCGCTGCCGGCCATTGCGCCCGCATGTCGTCCAGCGCCACGAGTTCGCCGTCGCGCAAGGTCTGCGCCACCGTCGGACCGATATCCGACAACCGATAACGGCCGGCCATGCCGGTGCCCGCGGGCGCGAAGTCACGCAATATGTCGACCTGGTCCTCGTCGGGTGCCACGTCGGCATACACACAATGCGCGGCCTCGAGGTATTCGCCGAGCCGGCGCGTGGTCACCGCCACCACCGCGTCAGGGTCGGCCAAGGTGCGCGTGGCCTCGTTCACGTCGTCGATGCACTTGAGCTTGCGCAGATGCTGCTGGCGTTCGGTCACGTCGTGCATCACGACGACCGCGCCGCGCTTGATGCCCTCGGCGTCGATCAAGGGGGCACCCGAGGCCAGCACCAGCCGCGCCGGCATGCCGGGGCGCGCAATGCTCATCTCGACATTGATCACCGTCTCCCCGTTGAAGGCGCGGATCAACGGTATACGCTCTTGCGCCAACGGTGTACGGCCATCACCCTCGAACAGGCTGAAATGCGACGCCCATGTCTCCGGCGGGGTGTCCATGATGTCGGTGCCATGCCACTCGCGTGTCGCCTTGTTGAAGAGGATCAGCTTGCCGTCTCCGTCACAGGCGACCACGCCTTCGGCCAGGTTCTCGAGCAGCAGGCGGTTGAGTTCCTGTTGCTGCTCCAGGTCCGACTCGATCCGCTTGCGGCGCGAAATATCCTCCAGGATCACGAACGTGTACAACAACGCGCCTTGCGGGTCGCGCACCACCGATACCGTGGCATTGGTCCACACCAGCGACCCGTTCTTGTGCACGCACCGCTTCTCGATCGAATAGCTGGGTATCTGACCCGCCAGCAGGCGACGGCGCAAGTCGTCGTCCAGGTGCATGTCGTCGGCGCAGACCAGCTGGGCCGGCCCCATCCGCAGCAGTTCCGCCTCGTCGTAACCCGTGATGCGGGCCATGCTCGGGTTGACCCGCAGGTAGGTTCCCTCCGGCCCGACATGGGCGATGCCCAGTGCGGCGAGTTCGAAGGTCGAGCGAAAGCGTTGCTCGCTGTCGCGCAAGGCCTTGTCTGCATGGACGCGATCGGTCACGTCCTGGATCACGCGGATGCCGTATTGCGACGTGCCCTCGCTGTCGCGCACCATGGCGCCACTGACGCTGACCCAGTATTCGGTGCCGTCCCTGCGCACCGCCCGCTTCTCGATCGAATAGGTATCGCGGTCGCCCTCCCAGACACTGTCGAACTGGTCCACGTCGCGTTGCACGTCCTCCGGGTGCGTCAGGTCCTGGATCGTCACGCCGACCAGCTCGTCTTCGCGATAACCCGTCAGCTCGCACTGCCGCGGATTCGCGCGCAGGATGCGGCCGTCACCCGACACCACGACGATGCCGATCGGCGACTTCTCGTAGATTGCGCGGAACCGCTCTTCGCTCTCGCGCAGCGCAACCTTCTCGCGCTCCTTGGTGATGGCGATCTGCGCGGTATGGCCCAGTGTCTCGATCAGCTTGCGCTCGAACGCGGACGGCGTGCCCACCTGGCGGCCGTACAACGCGAAGGTCCCTGCCACGCCGCCCTCGGCATCGCGGATCGGCAACGACCAGCAGCTGCGCAAGCCGTGCGAGAGCGCCAGCTCCCGGTAGTCGGCCCACAGCGGGTCGCTGGCAATGTCCGAGCTCACCACCTCCTGTCCGGTGAACGCGGCCGTGCCACAGCTGCCCGCTGTCGGGCCTATCGGAGCGTCTTCGATCGCCTGTGCATATGCCTTCGGCAGGCTGGGCGCGGCGCCATGGCACAGGGTTCGGGTCTGGCGGTCGAGCAGCAGGATGGAGCAAAACTTCTCGGGAAGCGCGCTTTCGACGATGCCGGTCATGGCCTGCAGCGTCTCGGACAACGGGGCGCCGGAGGCAATGTGCTCGAGCACGTCCCGCTGGGCCGCCAGCAGGCCATCGGCACGCTTGCGTTCGCTGATGTCGTTGGCCAGCACCAGCCGCCCGGGCCGGCCCGAGAAATCCAGTCCGTACGAGGTGATCTCGACGGTGATCAGGTCGCCATCCTTCTTGCGGTGCACGAACTCGCCGCCGTTGCGATTCTGCAGGCCGCGGCCCGCGATGTTCTGCCGCAACCGCACCAGCTCATGCGCCGGCCGGATGTCGACGATGGTCATGGCCAGGAATTCGTCGCGCGTATAGCCATAGTGGTCGACCGCGGCCGTGTTCACATCGGTGAATGCCAGGGTTTCGACATCGTAGGTCCACATCGGCATCGGGTTGAATTCGAACAGCTCGCGATAACGCCGCTCGCTGTCGATACGCATCTGCTCGGCCGTGCGCGATTCGGAAATGTCCTGCGCAATGGCAACGCGGTAGAGAACCATGCCGGCGTCGTCGCGCACGATCGACCCATGCACGCGCACCCACACCGTGGCCCCATCGGCGCGCAGGTAGCGCTTTTCGATGGAATAGTCGGCCAGCTCGCCTTGCATCAATCGCGAGGCCAGCGCCTGGTCCTCGGCGCGATCCCGGGGATCGGTCAGCTCGGCCTCCTGGGACCCGATCAACGCGTCCGCCGCGCGGCCGGTGATCTCGCACAACCTCGGGTTGACGCGCAGCAGGCGGCCATCGGATGCGATATGGCTGATCGCCACCGGCGCGCCGTCGAAGGTCGCGCGCAGCAAGGCCTCGCTTTGCGACAGCTCCGCGGTACGACGCTGAACCTCCTGCTCCAGGCCGGCGTTGATGCGCACGATCTCTTCCGTTGCCGTGCGCTCGGCCGTGATGTCGCGTGTCACACACAGCAGCCTGGCAGGCTCACCCTTGGCGCCGAGAATCGGAGACACGACGACATCCCACCATTTGGGCGTGCCGTCCAGTGTCGGCGTATAACCCTGCAATCGCGCCATCTGACCCGCGCGCGCGGTCTCGATGGCCTGCCGCATCGCCTGGCGGTCCTGCTCGCGCTGCCAGAAGACGATCCAGTCGATATCGCGCATCTGCTCGGAATCGTGCAAGCCGATCAGCGTGCGTCCGCGCGGGTTCATGTCCAGCACCTTGCCCTCCAGGCTCAGCACCTTGACGCAATCGATGCTGCTCTCGACGATGCTGCGGCTGTATTGCTCGCTGCGGCGCAAGGCATCCTCGGCGCGTTTGCGTTCGCTGAAGTCCTGCACCGTCCCGTTGACCCGGGTCAGGCCGCCTTGCGCATCCGGGTCCAGGTCGATCGAGATATACACGTGCCGCACGTCGCCGCTGCGGCAGATCAGCCGGATCTCGCGTACCGCATCGGGTAACACGAAACCGGGCTTGCCCGCCGCGCCGATGACCTGCATCACCAGGCCCAGGTCGTCCGGATGCAGGAAGGCGCCCGCCCATTCCGACGCGGCCATCCGGTAACCCCCTTCGCGTTCGGCGCTGGTGTGCAAAAACCGGAAATAACGGTCGTTGAGCAGGAATTCACCGCTCGCGAGGTCGTACTCCCACTCGACCATCTGAGACAGTTCCATCGCCCGTTCCAGCCGCTGTTGCCCTTGCCGGACCTGGGCCGTGCGCCGCGCAATCTCGCGCTCCACGATGCGGTTGCGCCCGGCCAGCGCCAGTACGTAATGGGTGCACAGCAGCATGACGGCCAGCGATCCCAGCAGGAACAACTGGGATGGGCCACTCTTGCCGGCGTGCCAGTAGTGGTTGGCCGCAACCGCCCGCATGCGCCAGTCACGACCGAAAAAGTCGAGGTCGCGTTGCCACAACAGGGGCGCATCGGCGCGGGCCTGCTGGCTGCCCGCCATCAGCAGGCGCGGTGTGTCGGCCACGGTCACGTCATCCAGCGTGAATGCGATGTCCTGGCCGGACTTCCCGTCGAACAACACCGCGGCCAGCGGCCGGGGGTCGAGCACGGCCAGCACGAAACCCTTGAACCGGGAGCGCCGCTGCACCAGCGAGAGTTGCTGCGCGTCGCTGCCCACTCGGTAGACCGGCACGAATACCAGCGTGCCGATGGCCCCATCCGCCGGCAGCACGATCGGCGCACTGGCGCTGGGAAGACCGGTATCGCGGGCGCGTACCATGGCTTCCGACGCCGCCGCACTCGCGGCCACGTCGATGCGCGCCGCGTTCCAGTGGCTCTGCGGCGGATCGGCAAACTGCACCGGGAACTCGCTCAGCGACGCGGCGTCGGCCTGCGTTGCGCCATTGCGGCGCACCCGCGGCAACCATTGAAGGCTCAACAGCCCGGGCTTGCGCATGCTGGCGGTAAAACCGGCGAACTCCTGCGGCGCCAGGTAGGCACTGTTGGAGATGAAATTGCCCGTGGCGATGGCCGCTTCCACGGCGGCATGCTGGCGCTGCAGCATCAGGTCATGTGCCAATGACGCGTCTTGCGCCAGGCGGCTGCGCGCAGCTCCTTCCTCCTGCGTGTTGAACCACAGTGTCGCCGCAACCAGCGCGACCGCCGCACCGAGCAAGGGCGCCGCGATGTAACGCAGGCGCGCACGCCACAGGGCTCGCAGCCGGGGCGACACCAGCATGGCGATCGGTGCAAACAACACGACGCCGATACTGTCGCCGACCCACCAGGTGAGCCAGGCCGCCAGCGTGGCATCCGGCGCAACGATGCCGCGCCAGCTCAGCAGCGACACGCCGACGGTCGGCGCAACCAGGCAGGCCAGCGGGCCGCCCAGCAGCAAGGCCCGCAACACGACGACCTCCCGACCCAGCGCCAGTTGGTCGAACATCGGCCGCACCAGCCGGGCGCCCAGCAGGGCCTGCAGTGTCACGGCTGCCGTCAACACGGCTCCCGTCGTCGCCGTTGCCATCGCGTCGCTACCGAACAACTGCGCATGCTGCCATCCGTAGAAGGCCAGATAACCCAGGGCGACACCGGGCCATGTCCGCAAACCACCGATCAACAGTCCCGCCATGGCCACGCCGGCGGCGGGCCAGACCGGAGACGCGAACGCCGGTGCAAACGCCAGCTGGCTGGCCAGCAGCGCCGCCAGCGCATAGGCGATCGCCAGCAGGCCCAGCTGCCCCAGGTAGGGTGGCGTGCGAGGCGATTGCGCCGGTCCCGTTGCGCTCATGCCTGCCCCTGCTGCTCGCAAAGGGCGACGAAACGCGCATCCTCCATGGGCCGCGCAACGAAATATCCCTGCGCCAGATCGCAACCGGCCGCCTTGAGCATGTCCCACTCGGCCTGTGTTTCTATGCCTTCGGCCACGGCGGTGATGCCCAGGCGCCGCGCCATGTCGATGCTCGATTCGACGATGGCCCTGGCCTCGCGCTTGTCCAGCATGGCAGCGACGAAGCCGCGATCGATCTTGAGTTCGCTGAACGCGACACGGCCGATCTGCTGCATGCTGGCGAAGCCGGTTCCGAAGTCGTCGATCGACAGGCCGAAGCCGCGCATGCGCAGGCGCGCCAGGTTCTCGAGCGCCGCACCGACATTGGTCATGGCCGCGGTCTCGGTGATCTCCAGCGTCACGCAGTGCGGGTCCAGCCCGATCTCGCGCACGGTGGCGGCAATACGATCGGCCAGGCCGGTGTCGGCCAGCGACACCAGCGACAGGTTGACCGACACCGTCAGGTCGAATCCGCGCGCACGCCAGCCGCGGCAGGCGCGAACCGCCTTCTCGAGCATCAAAAAGGTCAGGGCATCGATGTTCCCCGATTGCTCGAGCGGGTCGATGAACGCGAACGGCGAGACGATACCGTGTTCGGAATGGCGCCATCGCGCCAGCGCCTCGGCGCCGACGATACGACCATCGGCGAGCGCCACCTTGGGTTGGAAGAAGGGTTCGAACTGGTCCTGGCGCAGGCCCTCGAAGATTTCGTCCAGCGTGTAGTCCGGGCGCCGACCCGCGACAGGCTGCGCCTTGATTGGCAACGGCTTGCGCGCCTGGTCCATCAACGTGCGCAAGCGCCCGAGGTCGACCGGCTTTTCCAGCACGCCCAGCGGACGAATGCCGTAGGCCTGGCACATCATCTGGACCGAATTGAGCAGCGCCACGTCGCTGGCGCTGGTGATGATCAGCGACGCGGTGCTGCCAGCCTCGCCCAGGTGGCGCATGAATTCCATGCCATCCATGCGCGGCATGTCCAGGTCGCACAGGATCAGTTGCACATCCTGGTCCGCGGCGCGCAACTGCTCCAGCGCCTGCTCGCCGTCACCGGCTTCGAGCACCGTGTCGGCGCCCAGCGCACGCAACTGGCGCGCCAGCACCTTGCGCTGGAACGCATGATCCTCGACCACCATCACGGACAACCCCGTGTCCGCATCGCGCTGTGTCGAAGACGGTGCCGCCGGTTCGGCCGTACCTGTCGCATCGGGGGTCGACATGGTGGAGACACGAAGCGCAAACTCCTGCGCCATGGCACGCACCGCATCCACGGCGTCCAGGAACTGCGCGCCCTTTTCGAAGAAGCTGGCCGCCCCTGCATCCATGCAGCGCTGGCGCATGTCGGCCTCGGACCACGCCGTCATCATGAAGACCCGCGGTGGCAGCGCCGCCTGCTGTACGTGGCGCAAGACGTCCAGGCCGGTTCCGCCCGGCATGAACATGTCGAGCAGGATGGCATCGGGGCGCTCGGCATCGATGGCCTTCAGCGTTCCGGCGTAGTCCTCGGATTGCAACACCGTGCGAATGCCGGGCAAGTCCTCCACCATGCGGGCAAGGCGGCCCCGGATCATCGGTGCGTCGTCTGCGATAAGTACTTTCATGGTGTGCGGTCCGTGCTGAAGATTGCGATGACTGAAGCTTACGCGTCGCGCGGCCACGGCGCATCACACGAGGCTTGAAAGGCGGGTCACGGATTCGCCACCGTCCGTGTCACGGATTCCGTGACACGGACGGTGGCGCAGGCGTGGTTCAGTCGACCAGCTGGTGCTCGATCGCGTAGCGCGTGATTTCGACGTCCGAACGCACGGCCAGTTTTTCCTGGATGCGGCGGCGGTAGGTCGCGATGGTGTTGACGCTGAGCGACAGGTTCTCGGCAATCTGTCGCGTGCCCTGGCCCGCGGCGATCAGGCGCACGATCTGGAACTCCCGGTCCGACAAGGCGTCATGCGGCAAGGCCTGCTCGGGTGCGCCGATGCCGGTGGCCAGTTGCTCGGCGACCAGCGGGCTGACGTATTTCCTGCCGGCCGCCACCTGGCGCACGGCGGCGACGATCTCCTCGGCCGCGCTCTCCTTGGAGACGAAGCCGGACGCGCCGGCCTTGAACACCCGCATCGCGACCTCGCGCTCGGGCATCATGCTCAGGATCAGCACCGGCATGCCCGGCTTGAGCGCGCGGATCTGTGCCAGGGCATCGAGTCCGGTACGACCCGGCATGTTGAAGTCGAGCACGGCCACGTCGATCGGCTGCTCGCGCACCCGGGCCACGGCCTCGCCCGCATCGACGGCTTCGGCGACGACCTCGATGTCCTCTTCGCGGCGAAACACCTTGCGCAGCCCTTCGCGGATCAACGCGTGATCGTCGGCGATCAGGATGCGAATCATGATGCGGACCCGTCCGCCAGCGCCGGCTGCGCCACGACCGGCATCCGCACGTCGATGCGGGTGCCGGCCCCGGGGCGGCTGTCGATACGGAACTCGCCACCATTGGCCACGGCGCGCTCGCGCATGCCCAGGATGCCCAGCGACGGACCGGCGGCGCCGGCCTCGGAGTCGAATCCCTTGCCGTCGTCGCGCACCGACAGCTGCACCACTTCGCGCGTCCGGCTCAGCCCGATCACCACCTGCGTGGCATCTGCGTGGCGCAACACGTTGGTCATGGCCTCCTGCACGATGCGAAACAGCTCGGTGCTGTGGTGTGGATCGATATCGGACATTTCGTCCGGTGCCTCCACCGCGACACGCAGGCCGGTACGGGCCTGCATGTCCGACGCCTGCGACTCGATGGCGGGAACCAGGCCGAGCGCGTCCAGCATCTCGGGCCGCATCTGGTGCGCGATACGCCGCACGGACTGCAAGGTGCCATCGACCATGCGCCCCACCGACCGCAGGTCTTCGAGCAGGCCGCTGCGTTCCGGCGCCGGGCCGGAACCGCCGAGGTCGCGCACGAGCAGCGTGATGTCGATCTTCAGTGCCGTGAGCATCTGGCCGAGCTCGTCGTGGATCTCGCGCGAGATGCGCGTGCGTTCCTCTTCGCGGATACCTTGCAGACGCTCGGCCAGCGCCCGCATGCGTTGCTCCGACTGTTGCGCCTGGCGGGTCGCGCGCTCGAACGCGGTGACGTCCAGGCAGGCACCGGAGACGCCGGCCACCTGTCCGGCCGGGTTGTGCCGGGGCTCGACGAACATTTGCAGTTCACGCACGTCGCCATCGACGCGCACGCATCGGCATCGCAAACCGGTCGGCTCGCCAGCCGCCAGTACACGTTCGATCGCCTGCTGCAATGCCGGTCGGTCCTGCGCCTGGAAGACCTGCAGCACGTGCTCCAGCGTGCGTGACGGCGCCGGCTCCGGCAGCCCGGCGAGCGCGAGAAAACCCTTGGAGCAACTGACGCTTCCGTCGTTCGCGTCCAGGTAACAACTGCCCATCAAGGCCATGTTCTCGGCGCGCTCGAGCATCGCGTCGCGCTCGTACAAGGCGCGTTCGGCGGCCCGCTTGGAGGTAATGTCGCGTCCGACCGCGAGTACCAGGTTGCCTTGCTTCCACATCGCTGCGCTCCAGCGCACGTCGCGGTAAGCCCCGGACTTGTCGCGCACACGCACATCCACCAGTTCGGCCGTGGCATCGGCGACCAGCCGTGCCAGTTCCAGGCGCATCCGCTCGCGGTCGTCCGGATGGACCAGGTCGAGGTACGGCATCCGATCGAGCTCCTGCTGGTCGTAACCGAGGATGCGCTGGCAGGCCGGGTTGGTTCGGTGGATCATGCCATCGAGATCGACGATGACGAACATGTCGACCGACAACTCGAAGAACTGGTCCCGTTCGTACGCCGCACGCCGGTGCTGGCTGATGTCCTGCACCAGCGCCACGGTCTGCGACACCAGGCCGGCACTGTTGCGGATCGCCCCGACGCTGATGTGCGCCCAGATCTCCTCGCCGCCCGGCCGGACGAACCTCACCTCGTGCACATAACCCCGCATGCGGCCATCGAGCAGCTGGGCACGCAACGCCAGCAGCCCCGGCAGATCGTCCGGATGCACGACGTCCTTGTAGCCGGCATCCACCAGCGTGCCGACCTCCCGGCCGGTGATGGCCGCAAACGCCTGGTTGGCCTGGACCATGCGCCCGTCGCGCTCGATGATGACGGCCCCGACCGACGTGTTCTCGAATACCGAACGAAAACGTTCTTCGCTGGATCGCAACGCGGCATTGGCCGCTTCGAGGTCGCGCGTGCGCGCCAGCACCCGCGACTCGAGTGCGGCATTGGCCGACGACAAGGCGTCGTCGGCGCGCCGGCGCGCGCTGACGTCACGGTGCGACACCACGGCGAATCGACCCTCGCCTTCGCCGAACACCGTCACCGAGGCCTCGAACCACCGGTGTTCATGGGGCGCATGGCATGGGTATTCGCAACGCAACTCGCGGGCGGTGTCGCTGGCCAGCCCCTCCCGTATCGCACGGGCCACGTCGCCGGCCTCGACCGCCCCGAGCTCCGACGCCCGGTCGCACACCGCCAGGTAGTTGGCGCCGGGCAGACAGGCGGCCAGCGGCCGCGAACCGGCATTGGCGTGTGCGAAGTCCTGCCAGGCCTGGTTCACATGCACGATCACGCCGTGTCGATCGACGATGGCGATGTTGTCGGACAAGGCGTCGAGCGTGCCGCGCATGAAGCGCTCGGCAAGCCCGCGCGATGCCTCGGCGCTGGCCAGGCGATCGGCGTCCTGCAGCAAGGCGCTGCGCGCCCGGCTCAACTCGTCGATGTTGAGCCGCATCTCGAGCTGCAGCACGACCTGGCGCGCCAGCACCTGCAAGGCGGCGCGTTGTTGTGCCGTGAGCTCGCGCGGCGCGCGGTCGAGCACGCACAAGGTGCCGATGCGCTTGCCGTCGGGGGTGCACAAGGGAGCGCCGGCATAGAAACGAATGCCGGGGTCTCCGGTGACCAGCGGGTTGTCGCGAAACCGCGCGTCCTGCGACGCGTCGGCCACCTCGAACAGCTGGTCGTCCCGGATGGCCCAGTTGCAAAACGCAATGTCGCGCGGCGTCTCGCTGGCGTCCATGCCGACCCGGCTCTTGAACCACTGGCGCGACGCATCGACCAGTGACACCAGCGCCATCGGCGTGTCACACAACTGGGCAGCGAGGCGGGTGACATCGTCGTACGCTGCCTCGGCCGCGGTATCGAGCACGGCATAACGACGCAACGCTGCCAGCCGCTCCTGCTCACCGACATCGGTCGTCCGTGCGTTGCTGATCTCGGCCATCTCTGCACTTTCCTGCCGCCGGAGTCCTGCGTCGAAACCCTTGGAGCCGACGCCACCCGGACGTCCGGGTGGCCAGGCGGCATGGCCAAGTTGTACCATATCCGCCGCGTGGCGGAAACACGACAGGCGGGCGGAGCGAACGCTCGGCCGACGGGCGACTTCAGCCACCCACCGGCACCCGTACCGTGATGCAGGTGCCCTCGCCGGACCGGCTGTCGATGTCGAACGTGGCGCCACTGGAGATCGCGCGTTCGCGCATGCCCAGGATGCCCAGCGACGGAACGGCCTGGTCGTTGGCGGCATCGAATCCCTTGCCGTCGTCCTGCACCGTCATCAGCAGTTCGCTGGGCGTGCGATGGAGCCGGATCCGGACCCGGGTGGCGCCGGCGTGGCGCACGATGTTGGTCAGGGCTTCCTGCACGATGCGAAACAGTGCCGTGCCCAGGCGCGGCTCGATGTCGGTCCAGGTCTGCGGCGCCTCGACCGTGCATTGCAGACCGGTGCGCGCCTGCACGTCCGAGGCCTGCCATTCGATCGCCGGCACCAGCCCCAGCGCATCGAGCACCTCGGGCCGCAGCTGGCGCGCGATGCGCCGCACCGACAACAACGTGGAGTCGACCATCCGGCCCATGGAACGCATGTCTTCGAGCAGCCTGGGCTTGTCCAGCGCCGGCCCGGCACCGCCGAGGTCGCGCACCAGCATCGTGATGTCGATCTTGAGTGCGGTCAGCAACTGGCCGAGTTCGTCGTGGATCTCGCGCGAGATCCGGGTGCGTTCTTCTTCGCGGATGCCCTGCAGCCGGTCGGCCAACGCGCGCAGGCGCTGCTCGGACTGCTGCGCCTGCCGGGTCGCGCGCCGGAACGCGGTCACGTCCAGGCAGGCGACGGCGACGCCGCTGCCCTGCCCGTGCGGCCGGTCGTCGGGTTCGATGTAGACCTGCCATTCGCGCGCCTGTGCGTCGCCGCGCACCAGGCTGATCGACAGTTCCCGCTGCGTGCCGTGTGCCCCGACACCGGCGATGGCGTCGCGTAGTGCGGCCCGGTCCCGCGGCGCGAACAGCCCGACCACCGCGTCCAGGCTGCGCGGCGCGGCCTCGGCCGACAACCCGGCCAGCCGCAGCAAACCCTGCGAACACTGCACGGCGCCCTGCTGCGGATCGACATGGAAGCTGCCCATCAGTGCCATCTGCTCGGCGCGCGCCAGCATGGCCTCGCGGGCACGCAACGCACGCTCGGCCTCGCGCCGGGTCGTGATGTCGCGCCCGACGGCCAGCACCAGGCCCCGCTCGCTCCACAATGCCGCGCTCCAGCGCACGTCGTGGTACCGACCGGCCTTGTCGCGCATGCGCACGTCGACCAGCTCGGCCGGCACACCGGCCGACAGCCGGGCCAGCTCGAGCCGCAACGCGTCGCGGTCGTCGGCATGGACGAGGTCGAGGTAATGCATGCGGTTGAGCTCGTCGGCGCTGAAACCCAGGATGCGCTCGAACGACGCGTTGGTGCGATGGATCACGCCGCCGAGGTCGACGATGACGAACATGTCGACCGACATCTCGAAGAACTGGTCGCGTTCGTAGACCGCCCGCTTGTGGCCGCTGACGTCGTGCACCAGCGCCACGGTCTGCGCGACCCGGCCGGCACTGTTGCGCACCGCACCGACGCTGATGTGGACCCAGGCGATCGTGCCGCCCGGGCGCACGATGCGGGCCTCCTGCACGTAACCCGGGATCTGACCGTCCAGCAGCTGCTTGCGCAGCTCCAGCAGCGGCGCGAGGTCGTCCGGATGCACGATGTCCTTGTAGCCGGAGCCCATCAGCGTGTCCATCTCGCGGCCGCTGATGGCGGCGAACTCGCGGTTGACCTGCACGATGCTTCCGTCGCGCTCGAGCACGACGGTCCCCACCGAGGTGTTTTCGAACACCGAGCGGAAACGCTCCTCGCTCGAGCGCAAGGCGGCATTGGCCGCCTCCAGCGCATGGGTGCGCTCGCGCACCCGGGCCTCCAGCGTCGCGTTCAGGCTCGCCACCTGGTCGTCGGCCCGCTTGCGTGCGGTGACATTGCGATGCGACAACACGGCAAAGGCCTCGTCGCCATCGTCGAACCGGGTCACCGAGACCTCGAACCAGCGTTTCTCGTGGGGTGCATGGCAGGGGTATTCGAGGGAGAACACGGCCGCAGCCGTGCCCGACAAGGCCTCGCGCACGGCCGCGGCCACGTCGCGGGCCTCGTGCGCACCGCCGTCCGCGGCCCGGTCGCACACCGCGAGGTAGTTGGCCCCCGCCAGGCAGGACGCCAGCGACGGCGCGCTGGCGTTGGCCTGCGCGAAGTCGCTCCAGGCCTGGTTCACGTGCACGATCACGCCGTCGCGGTCGACGATGGCGATGTTGTCGTGCAACGCATCGAGCGTGCCGCACATGAACCGCTGCGCCTGCCGCTGCACCGCCTCGCTGTCGACCAGCCGGCCGGCCTCGGCCACCAGTTCGGCCCGGGTACCGGCGAGCTCGTCCAGCGTGCGGCGCATCTCGAACTGCAGCATCACCTGGCGCGCAAGCACCCGCAACGCGGAGCGTTGCTCCTGCTCCAGCACCCGCGGCACGCGGTCGAGCACACACAAGGTGCCCAGCCGGAAACCGTCGTGCGTGCGCAACGGTGCACCGGCATAGAAGCGGATGTTGGGGTCGCCGGTGACCAGCGGGTTGTCGCGAAACCGTGCGTCGTGGACGGCGTCTGCCACCTCGAACAGGTCGTCGCCCTGGATCGCCCAGCTGCAGAACGCGATGTCGCGCGGCGTCTCGGCGACGTCGAGGCCGAGCTTGCTCTTGAACCACTGGCGCGACTCGTCGACCAGCGAGACCAGCGCCATCGGCGTGGCGCACAGGTGCGCCGCCAAGTGGGTTACGTCGTCGTAGGCGGCCTCGGCCGCGGTATCGAGAATCGCATATCGCCGCAAGGCAGACAGACGCCCCTGTTCGTCATCGACCACTGCCTGCGCGCTGCTATCGGCCATCGCTTGGGTTCCCCGCCATGTTCTTGTGCGTTGTTCGGCGACCGTCTGCGCAGGGGCCGGTTGACTAGTCCGTAATGCCCGTGCGCTGCCGCCTTTTGACAGGTTGTACCATAGCGCGCCGCGGGGGGGTACCCGGGATAGCAGGGGGAAAGCGGCCCGTGCGGGCGCATCGCCATCGTCGAACGCGCGGCGATGCGGGCGCGGAGCCGGCAGGCGCTACGCCACGGGAATACCGCGGTCGCCCGCCCCTTGCACCGGTTGCGGATGGGGTTCGGGGCCGGGACCCGGCACCGGTTGCGCCGGCTGAGGCGGTGCGGGCCGCGGCGCCGTTGGCGGCTCCGGCTCCGGCACCGTGGCGGGGCGCGGACTCGCAGGCCGGGGCGCCTCGGGCCGCGGGTGCACCGGCGATTCGGGCTCGTCGGGCCGCTCGGGGTCGCCGGTGACGTCCGCCATCATGCCGTCCGCCGTCATGCCGTCTCTGCCTGCGCGTGGCGCAGCGCCACACCGTAGTGCTGGTACAGATGCACCTCATACGCCTTGTCGATCGCCTGCGGCCCTTCGTAGGTCGGCGCCGTGCGCAGGGTTTCACGCTCCATGTCGATGGCGATCTCGCGGTCGGACCAGCGGATGGCCTGCACCCAGCTCGGCGCCAGCAGCACCGTGCGTCCGGGCAGCCACTTGCGGGTGTCGGCCACCAGGTATCGAATCGTCCAGTCTTCCTCGTGGATGACGAAGTCGACGACCTCGCCGATGTTGCCGTCGCGGGCATGCATGGCGTAACCGCGCACCTCGTCGGACGAACGCAGATGCGGCTCGGGCGGCTCCGTCACGGGCGCCTGCGGCTCGGTGGGCGGCGCGACTTCGGCCCCCATCGTGCCCAGGGCACCGAAATTGCCGCCCACCCAATACGGCGTCCAGCCATAGTGCTTGTGCAGCTGCGATTCATGGTGACGCGAGACCGGTTGCTCGGAGTCCATGGGCGGACTGTTCTCGACCTGCTCGCGCGTGAGTTCGACGGCGATCTGCTCGCGTGCAACGTTGACCCCGCGCACGACCGACGGCGACAGCAAGACCTTGCGGCCCAGCAACCAGCCGCCGGTGCGCACCACCAGGTAACGCACCGTCCAGCGATCGTCGTCGAACCAGACGTCGGTGATCGTGCCGATCTCGCCGTCGGCGGCCATCAGCGAATAACCCTTGAGGGTTTCGAGTTCATGCCATTGCTGCATGGGGAACCTCCTTGTCCTGTTGCGCCGCCGGAAGGCTGTGGGGGATGGGCCGACGGCATGACGACCAGTCTGGC
>JBFIDI010000041.1:0-19687 GCA_041581405.1 Burkholderiaceae bacterium | reverse complement strand
GGCCAATTCGTCTACGGCCCCGAGCTGGTGAACGTGCCCTGGGGCGACGGCGTCCTGTGCGTCGGGGCCGGCGACCTCGGGGTCGTGCCCCTGTCCGCCGGCGTCCCGATCGAACTGGCCGTGTTGCTGGGCGCCGCGGCGCTGATCGCCAGCGTCCTGACCTGGCAGCGCCTGTCGGCGATGCAGGAGGCGCTGGCCCGCCAGAGCGGAGATGCGACCATGCATGCGGCCGAGGCGCGGGCCAGCGCCAAGGCAGCGCAGGAACTCGCGCGCGAGACCGCCGCACGCCTGGCCGTGGCCGAAGTGCGGCTCGGCGAGGTGACGCTGCAGCGCACGCAACTCGACGAGCTGGTGCAACGCATGTCACGCTCGCGCGATGACTTCCTGCTCGTGGACCTCGAGTCGGCGCTGCGGCTGGCACAACAGCAGGCGCAGCTGACCGGCAGCGTCGAACCGCTGGTGGCGGGCCTGCGCAGCGCCGAACAACGCGTGGCCCGCGCCGCCCAACCCGGCCTGACGCAGTTGCAGCGCGCGTTGGCACGCGACATCAGCCGCATCACGTCGGCCGCCGTGACCGATACGCCGAGCCTGCTGGCGCGTATCGACGAATTGTTGCGCCTGGCCGACGAGTTGCCACTGGCCAATGCGGTGGCCGCGGTCAGCGCCTCCGGTTCGCTGCGGCTGCAGGAGTCCGAAGCGGCGCCGAACTGGTGGCTGCGGGTGCTGCAGGTGGTCGGCGACGAGGCCGGCAAGCTGCTGCGCATCAGCCGCATCGAGCGACCGGAGGCGGCCCTGCTGTCGCCCGAGCAGTCGTTCTTCGTGCGCGAGAACTTCAAGTTGCGCCTGCTCAATGCGCGGCTCGGCCTGCTGGCCCGCCAGCTCGAGTCCGCCCGGGCCGACATGGCCGCGGCATCGACCGCGCTGTTTCGTTATTTCGATCCGGCCGCGCGCAAGACCCAGGCCGCGGCCGGACTGCTGCAACAGGTCCAGTCGCAGATGAAGACCATGGAACTGCCCCGCATCGACGACACCATGGCTGCGCTGACCACGGCCGCCGCCGGGCGTTAGGCGGGAATCGGCCATGCGGGTATCCCTCTGGTTGCTGGCCCTGTTCGCGGCTGCCGTGGCGGCGGCGCTGTTTGCCGGAAGCAATCCCGGCTCGGTGACGGTGTTCTGGCCGCCGTACCGGATCGACCTGTCGCTGAACCTGGTGCTGGTGGTGTTGCTGCTCGGCTTCCTGGTGCTGCACCTGGCCTTGCGCGCGTTGTCGGCGCTGTTCTCGATTCCGCGCGACGCGCGGCTGTGGCGCCAGCGCCAGCGCGAGCGCAACATGCAGACGTCCCTGCTCGACGCCTATGCGCAGCTGATCGCCGGGCGTTTCGTGCGTTCCAAGAAGGCGGCCGAGGTCGTGGTCGACCAGGTCGACCATCTGGCCAACAGCGAGGACAAGCTCGCCTATGCCGGCCCCTTGCGCACCATCGCCCACCTGCTGGCCGCCGAGGCGGCGCATTCGCTGCAGGACCGTGCCGGGCGCGAGCGCCACTACCGCGCGGCGCTCGACCATGCGGGGCGGGGCCTGGCGCCGGAAGCCGGCGAGGGCGTGCGATTGCGCGCGGCGCGCTGGGCGCTGGACGACCATGATGCGCCGCTGGCGCTGCAGATGCTCGATGACCTGGGCCAGGGCCCGGGCCGGCGCACGCTGGCGCTGCGCATGCGGCTCAAGGCGGCCCGCATGGCAGGGCGCACCATCATGGCGCTGGAGACGGCCCGGCTGCTCGCCAAGCACCATGCCTTGTCGCAGACCGCGGCGCGCGGCGTGTTGCGTGGCCTGGCGATCGAGCTGATCCAGGCCGCGCACGACCCGGCTCAGCTGACGCAGGCCTGGTCCCGGCTCGAGCCGGCCGAACGCACGATGCCGGACGTGGCCAGCATGGCGGCGGTGCGGCTGCTGACGCTGGGCGGCGATCCGGCGACCAGCCGGCTGTGGCTGCTGCCGGTCTGGGAGCAGATGCTGGCCCAACCCGGCGGCCTGGGCCAGCAGCAAAGCGTGGATCTGGTGCGGGCACTCGAACTCGGTTTTGCCAAGGACCCGCACGCACTGGAAGGCGAGTGGCTGACCCGCATCGAATCCGCCCAGCTCAGCCACCCGGGCGACGCCGTGCTGCAATACCTGGCCGGCGTGACCTGCATGCGGCTGCAGCTGTGGGGCAAGGCGCGCCAGCTGCTCCAGCAGTCGCTGGTGCGCATGCACGATGCCGGCCTGCGCCGCGACGCCTGGCGCCAGCTGGCGGAAATGGCGTCGCAGCGCGGCGACGCCGAGGCTGCCACGGCAGCCTGGCGCAGTGCCGCCCAGGCCTGAGCCGTCGTGGCCTCGCGATCGTCGGTGCTTCGCCGACGTGGGGGCGCTGGGCCGTCACCGCAGGGAGGTGCACGGCGCGAACGGCGCAGCATGAAGCCTTGCCTTGTCGGTCACGGGCAAGGAGAATGGAACGCCGGCATCCATGCCGGTGACGGGAGATGTACATGGTCCATACGTCGCGCCGATCCGGCATGCCGCGCCAGCGCGGTCGCGCCATCGATCTGGCGGCCTTGCTGCTGTCGGCGGTCGTGACGGCGAGCGGGGCGGTTGCGGCGGCCTGGTGGTACGGGATCTCCTGGCACGACATCACCGGCGGCGGCTTTGCCGGCCTCTACGTGTTTGCCGGCATGTTCGCGCTGTTCCTGGGTATGCCGGCCTATTACGTGGCTCGGCTGCTGCGGGCGCGTGGCCGGCCGGATCTGCAGAGACATCCTTAACCCGAATACCGGTCCAGCCCGCGGCATGGCGCCAGGCGGGACGATGTCGGTCAGGCGGCCCGTGCACACACCTCTCGCGCAGCCATGAAAAAGCCGCCTTGCGGCGGCTCGGGTAACGCTGCGGATCCGCTCCTGCCGGAACGTCACCGGCGGGTGACGTTCCGGGCACGAGCGCTTGCGCCGTCAGTTCGGGGCCTGTTGCTCGAATGGCAGCGTCATGTTGCGCAGGTCGCGTCGCGTCTCGACCAGCACCAGCGGGCCTTCGTCGACGACGACGCGCGGCGCCGGTTCGCGCGGCACGTGGATCGGTTCCGGCTGCGCGGCGATCGCGGCCTGGGCGGCCTTGATCTTGTCGGCATCGGAGTTGACCCAGCTCAGGCCCGAGGCCTGTGCAACCTGCGACAACTCGTCGATCGGCAACACGAACTGATGCACCTTGGGCAAGGTGCCCGCCGTGGCAGGCACGGCTTCTTCGTTGTCGTGGCCAGCGGGCGCTGGCGCAGCTGCCGGCGCTGCCGCGATCGGCTCCGCAGGCACGGCCTGTGCTGCCGCGGGGTCGAAGCCCTCCAGCGCGGGCTGGAGTTCGCGTTGCGACGCCGGTGCGTGGTCCGCGCCTTCCGGCTGGGCTTGCTGCTGGTTGCCGCGATCACCACGATCACCACGGTCACCACGGTCACCACGGTCACCACGGTCACCACGGTCACCGCGTTCGCCACGAGGCCGGCGATCACGCGAGCGCTTTTCGCGGGGCGCGTTCTCCGACTGCGCGTCGCCGCGCTCGGCGTTGTCGACGGCGTTGGCCGACACCGGTTCGGCCTGGCGCGTGTCGGACAGGTCGGAATCCGGCTGCGATTGCGGCGCAAGGGATGACGCCTCCGGCTGGCCGTCGTTGTCGGCGTCCATGGCGCCGGCAGGGGCCTGGTTGCGGTCACCGCGTTCGCCGCGGTCACCACCACGTTCACCGCGCGGGCGACGCTCGCCGCGTTGGCGTTCGCCGCGTCCTTCGCGGGCCTCGCGTGGCTGCGACGCCTGGTTGTTGTCGGCGTCGGCCAGGTTGGTGGCCTGTTCGTCCTGGCCGGTGGCGTCCTGGGGGGCGCGATCGCCGTCCCGGTTGCGTTCCCGGTCGCCACGCTCGCCGCGTTCGCTCCGGCCGCCGCGTCCGCCGCGTCCGCCACGGGACGGGCGATCGGCCCGCTGTTCGTTGCGGTTGTTGTTGCCGTCGTCGCCGGCTCCACCCTGGCCGGCTTGTGCCGCGCCTGCATCAGCGGCTGCCAGCGGCATGCCATTGGCGTCCGTGCGCTCGCGCGGCTGGCCCTGGGCCGAGCGTTCGCCGCCCCGGTTGCGCCCGCCGCGTCCGCCACGGGAGCGGCCTTCGCCCCGCGAACCGTCGCCACGGGATCCGTCGCGGCCTTCGCCCCGGCGGCCGTCACGCGAAGGTCGTCCGTCGGTGCGGGCTTCCTTCCTGGCCTCCTGCGGGCTCGGCGTTGCCGCCGGTGCCGGAGGAGCGGCGGCGGGTGCCGGTGGCGCGAACAGGCTCTTGATCCAGCCCAGGAAGCCGCGTTCGGCCGGCGCGCTGGTCGCGAACGTCGGTGCCGGGCTGGCCGCGGGTGCGGCCGGCTGGGCCGTCGGCGCGACAGGGGCCTGCGGCTTGGCTTCGGCCACCGGAGCCGGTGCGTCGGGCAACACGCCCTTGATCACCGGTGTCTGGCGGTTGGTCGGCTCCTGCGAGCGGCGGGTCACCGAGGTCGGATCCTCGGGTTCTTCCGCCAGCTTGTAGGTGGCCTCGATGTTGTCCAGGCGCGGATCGTCGTGCTTGAGGCGGGCCAGCTTGTAGTTGGGCGTCTCGAGCGTCTTGTTGGGCACCATCAGCACGTTGATGCGCTGCTTGAGCTCGATCTTGGTGATCTCGGTGCGTTTCTCGTTGAGCAGGAACGAGGCGACATCGACCGGCACCTGGCACAACACCGATGCGGTGTTGTCCTTGAGCGACTCCTCCTGGATGATGCGCAGGATCTGCAGCGCCGAGCTCTCGGTGTCGCGGATGTGGCCGGAGCCGCCGCAACGCGGGCAGGGGATGGATGCACCTTCGCTCAGTGCCGGGCGCAGGCGCTGGCGGCTCATCTCCATCAGGCCGAACTTGCTGATCGAGCCGAACTGCACGCGGGCGCGGTCCTGGCGCAACGCGTCGCGCAGCCGGTTCTCGACCTCGCGCCGGTTGCGGCTTTCTTCCATGTCGATGAAGTCGATGACGATCAGGCCACCGAGGTCACGCAGGCGCATCTGGCGCGCCACTTCGTCGGCGGCTTCCAGGTTGGTGCGGGTCGCGGTCTCCTCGATGTCGCCGCCGCGGATCGCGCGCGCCGAGTTGACGTCGACCGAGACCAGCGCCTCGGTGTGGTCGATGACGATGGCGCCGCCGCTGGGCAACTGCACCATGCGGGCATAGGCCGATTCGATCTGGTGCTCGATCTGGAAACGCGAGAACAGCGGGGCGTCGTCGCGGTAACGTTTGACGCGGGCTGCGTGTTCGGGCATCACGTGCGCCATGAACTGCTGGGCCTGGTCGTACACGTCGTCGGTGTCGATCAGGATGTCGCCGATGTCATGGTTGAAATAGTCGCGGATGGCGCGAATGACCAGCGACGACTCCTGGTAGATCAGGAACGCGCCCTTGCCGCCCTTGGACGCGCCGTCGATGGCGTTCCACAACTTGAGCAGGTAGTTCAGGTCCCACTGCAGTTCGGGGGCACTGCGGCCGATGCCGGCGGTGCGCGCGATGATGCTCATGCCGTTCGGGTATTCGAGCTGGTCCAGCGCCTCCTTGAGGTCGGCCCGTTCGTCGCCCTCGATGCGGCGCGACACGCCGCCGCCGCGCGGGTTGTTCGGCATCAGCACGACATAACGGCCGGCCAGCGAGATGAAGGTGGTCAGCGCCGCACCCTTGTTGCCGCGCTCCTCCTTCTCGACCTGCACGACCAGTTCCTGGCCCTCGCGGATCGCGTCCTGGATCCGTGCGCCGTTGGCCTGCACGCCCTGCGCGAAATACTGGCGCGAGATTTCCTTGAACGGCAGAAAGCCGTGGCGGTCTTCGCCGTAGTCGACGAAGCAGGCTTCGAGCGACGGTTCGACGCGGGTCACCACCGCCTTGTAGATATTGCCCTTGCGCTGCTCGCGCCCTTCGATCTCGATTTCATAGTCGAGCAGTTTTTGCCCGTCGACGATGGCCAGTCGGCGTTCTTCCGCCTGCGTGGCGTTGATCAGCATCCGTTTCATGGGTAGCGTTCCTGTTTCCTGCATCGGATCCGCACTGCGCCGCACGTGGGCGGCGTTGCGCAATCCTGGTGGTCTTTCGACTCTCTACTTGCTCATGACGAGCACACGATGCCTGACGAACGCGTTGAAACGATGGGAATTGCCGCGGGCCGGGACTCAGATCGTGAGTCGGGGCGTTGGCACGGGGACAGGGGCGAGGGGGTGCGTTTGCGTGCGGCGCTTCGAGCGCAACAAAACATGATGGTCTTGTCGGATCGACGGGACCGGACGGGCAGCATGCACTGCCACCGACGCCCAGAGGCGCCGCAGGCAGGTCAGGATCAGGCCCATCAAAACAAACATATCGCTCAAATCCGTCTGCCAGAACGACTCTGGCAGAACTGGGTATTCCATATCAGTGATTCAAAGCGTCGGCATACCCGCTCGCTGTTCGGACCACCACAGACTGTGGTCTGTGGTCTGTCGTGCTGGCAACCTGGTGGCATCGACCTGCCAGCGCGGCTTTTTGTGGGGTGTGGACTAAACTCCAGATAAATCAACCACTTGCAGCACGTCGCTAGTGAAAGTCATTATAGGGGGCAATCTGCCGGTGCAAGCACAACAGGTCAGCATGTTGCTGGTCGACGAGGAAGACGCGGGCCAGCGCCTGGACAACTTCCTGATGCGCCGCCTCAAGGGCGTGCCCAAGACCCATGTCTACCGCATCATCCGCAGCGGCGAGGTGCGCATCAACAAGGGGCGTGCCAGTGCCGACCGGCGTGTGGCCGCGGGCGACCAGGTGCGGGTGCCGCCGGTGCGCACGTCCCAGGCGGCCGACGCCAAGGCGCAGGCGGTGCAGGCCGGCGGCGGTTTTGCGCCGGCACGCGAGTTCCCGGTCCTGTTCGAAGACGATTTCCTGCTGGCGATCGACAAGCCGGCCGGCACCGCGGTGCATGGCGGCTCCGGGGTGAGTTTCGGCGTGATCGAGCAATTGCGCATGGCCCGTCCCCAGGCGCGTACGCTGGAACTGGTGCACCGGCTCGATCGCGAAACCAGCGGCATCCTGCTGGTGGCCAAGAAACGCAGTGCGCTGAAGCACCTGCAGGAGCAGTTCCGCGACCGCGCCACCGGCAAGACCTACCTGGCCCTGGTCGCCGGCGCCTGGCCGCAACGCCTGAAGGTGCTGGACCAGCCGCTGCGCAAATACCTGCTGCCCGACGGCGAGCGCCGGGTGGCGGTGGTCGACAAGCAACACCCCGACGCGATGACGGCGCTTTCGCTGGTGCGGGTTGCCCGATCCGGCGTCGGTTATTCGCTGCTCGAGGTGACGATCAAGACCGGCCGTACGCACCAGATCCGGGTCCACCTGGCCAACCAGGGCATGCCCATCGTCGGTGACGACAAATACGGCGACTTCGAGCTCAACAAGTCGCTGCAGCGCGCCACCGCGCCAGTACCCCTGCGGCGCATGTTCCTGCACGCCTGGCGGTTACAGTTCGAACATCCCTCCACCGGCGCACCGATGGCCCTGCAGGCCGAACTGCCCGCCGAACTCGCGACTTTTCTCGACCATGCCATTGCCGACCCCGCATGACGACACGGCCCGCACGCCGGGTGCCCGCGCACGGGCGTTCGACCTGATCGCTTTCGACTGGGACGGCACCTTGTTCGACTCGACGGCCATCATCACCCGCTGCATCCAGGCGGCCGTGCGCGATGTCGGCGGCACGGTTCCTTCCGACCTGGCGGCTTCGCACGTGATTGGCATGGGCCTGGCGCAGGCGCTGGCCCATGCGGCGCCGGACGTGCCCCGGGAAAAATACCCGGAACTGGGCGCGCGGTACCGCCACCACTACATCGCGCACCAGGACGACATCAGCCTGTTCGACGGCATCGTGCCGCTGCTGACGGAACTGCGCGACCGCAGCCACCATCTGGCCGTGGCCACCGGCAAGAGCCGTGCCGGGCTGGATGCCGCACTGCGCGCGGTGCAGTTGCAAGGCCTGTTCGACGCATCACGTACTGCGGACGAGACTGCCGGCAAGCCGCATCCGCGCATGCTGCAGGAACTGATGCGCGAATTCGGCCTGGAGCCGCAACGGGTGCTGATGGTGGGCGACACCACGCACGACCTGCAGATGGCGCGCAACGCCGGTTGCGCCAGCGTGGCGGTCAGCTACGGCGCCCACCCGGTGGACGGTTTTGCCGCGTGCGGACCCTTGTTCGTCGCGCATTCGGTGGCACAGCTGCGCGACTGGTTGCTGGCACATGCATGAACGCAGGCGTATGCACGGCGCGGGGCGCAGAGCAAAAGGACGGCCGTGACCCCGGACGCTGAAGCCATCGACCTGTGCGCGTCCGCCGACCTGGTCGACAGCGCACTGGCGGTGCCGTTCGACGTGGTCTACCAGGGGCAGACCTGCCGTGCGTTCGCGGTTCGTTACCGGGGCGAGGTCCATGCCTATCTGAACCGCTGCAGCCATGTACCGATGGAGATGGATTTCCAGCCCGACCGGTTCTTCGACCTGACCGGTCACTGGCTGATCTGTTCCACCCATGGCGCGATGTACCAGCCGCAGACCGGATCGTGCCAGGGCGGGCCGTGCCGGGGCGGCCTGGTGAAGATCGCCCTGTCGGAATCCGATGGCGTCGTGCGCTGGCATACTGCCCACAACCTGAAACCCGTTGAGTATTGACATGACTGAACCGACCTTCGATCCCGACCGTACCGATGGCGCCGTGCAATCCGGGGCGTCGCGCCGCGAAGCGCCCGGGCCCGATGCCCGCCACGGCAAGCCCGGCTGGGAACGTGCGACGCTGGAGAAACTGGCCTTTGCCGCGCTGGCCGAACAACGCAGCGCCCGTCGTTGGCGCAACTTCATCCGGCTCGCCTGGCTGGGGTTCCTGATCGCGCTGGTGTGGATCGCCACCCAGCGCGGCGCGCCGATCCCCGAGCCGTCGACGCCCCATACCGCGATGGTGGAAATCAAGGGGGAGATCGCCTCCGGAGGCGAAGCCAGCGCCGAGGTGGTGATCAACGCCGCGCGGGCGGCGTTCGAGGACAGCGGTGCGCGTGCCGTGGTGCTGCTGATCAATTCGCCGGGTGGCAGCCCGGTGCAGGCCGGCATCATCAACGACGAACTGCGGCGGCTCAAGGTCAAGCACGGCAAGCCGATGTATGCGGTGGTCGAGGAAACCTGCGCCTCGGCCGCCTATTACGTGGCGGTGTCGGCCGACCGCATCTTCGTCGACAAGGCCAGCATCGTGGGCAGCATCGGCGTGTTGATGGACGGCTTCGGCTTCACCGGCCTGATGGACAAGCTGGGCGTGGAGCGGCGTCTGATGACGGCCGGCGAGAACAAGGGTTTTCTCGATCCGTTCAGCCCGCAGAGCGAGCGCCAGCGCGAATTCACGCAGCAGATGCTCGACCAGATCCACCACCAGTTCATCGACGCGGTCAAGGCGGGTCGTGGCAATCGACTCAAGGAAACGCCGGAGACCTTCAGCGGCCTGTTCTGGATCGGCCAGCAGGCCATCGAACTGGGCCTGGCCGACCAGCTCGGCAGCCTGGAGTTCGTCGCGCGCGAGATCGTCAAGTCGGAGGACATCGTCGACTACACGCGGCGCGACAACCTGGCCGAGCGGCTGGCCAAGCGTTTCGGGGCGTCCATCGGCGACGGTGCGGTGCGCGCCATGCGCTCGTTGTCGGTCATCCGCTGACGCCGCGCCCGGTGCGCCGGGCGCCGCGCGTCAGCGGCCGATCGCGAACACCGCGGGCGTGTTCTTGTCCGCGAAGACACCTGCTTCGCGCCACTCGCGCACCGCGCGGCACTGGACCCGGGCCTGCGGCAGCGTCAGGGCGCTGCCGATCGCGATCCGGGTCGACGGCGCCAGGGTCTGCAACAGGGTCTGCAGCATCGCGGCATTGCGGTAGGGTGTCTCGATGAACAGCTGGGTCTGTCCGGTGGACACCGCCAGGCGTTCGAGATCACGCACGCGCGCGGCGCGCGCCGCCGGATCCTGCGGCAGATAACCGACAAACGCGAAATTCTGACCGTTCAATCCACTGGCGGCCAGCACCAGCATCAGTGATATCGGGCCAACCAGCGGTACCACGGCCAGGCCCAGCTGGTGCGCGGCACGCACCACCGACGCGCCTGGGTCGGCGATCGCGGGCATGCCGGCCTCGCTGACCAGTCCGACGTCATGCCCGTCCAGCGCCGGCGCGAGCAGGCCACGCGCATCGAATTCGCCCAGGTGGTCGCCCTTCTTGTGGACCTCGCGCGGCAGCTCCTGCAACTGCAATTGCTGCAGCGGGTGGGCCAGCGGCGTGACCACGTCCACGCGCTTGAGGTAGGCGCGCGTGGTCTTGGCGTTTTCGCAGATCCAGTACTGCAGCCGGGCGGCCGCGCGGATCGTGGCATCGGGCAGGACGTCCTGCAGCGGCGACTGCGGCTCGCAGCCGAAATCCAGTGGCGCCGGCACCAGGAGCAGCCGGCCGTGCCCGCCACCGGTTGTCGCGTCGTCGTCGGCCCCGCGCGCGGACGTCATGCGGCCCCGGGGAAACGCAGGCCGGCGGCACGCAGCATGCGCGCGGTTCGGATCAGCGGCAGGCCGATCAGCGCCGTGGGGTCGTCGTTGTCGATGGCGTCGAGCAACACGATGCCCAGGCCCTCGCTCTTGGCGCTGCCGGCGCAGTCATAGGGTTGTTCGGCCTGCAGGTAGTCCTCGATCTCGGCGTCGGTCAGGTCGCGGAATTGCACGGTGACCTGGGCCAGGTCCATCTGTCCGAAGCTGCGCGCCTGGCAGACCACGGCGACCGCGGTCTGGAACACCACGGTGCACCCGCGCATGCGCTGCAGTTGCGCGACGGCGGCGGCATGGACCAGGGGCTTGCCCAGGGCCTGGCCGTCGAGGTCGGCGACCTGGTCCGATCCGATCACGACGGCCTGCGGGTGGCGCGCGGCCACGGCACGCGCCTTGGCCATGGCCAGCCGGCAGGCCAGTTGCTGCGGTCGCTCGCCGGGCTGGGGGGTTTCGTCCACGTCCGGTGCGACGACGTCGAACGGCGTGCGCAGCCGGCCCAGCAGTTCGCGGCGGTAGGCCGAGGTCGATGCCAGTATCAGGGGAGGGGTCGTATCGAGGGGCATGGCACGATTCTCTTACACTGGGCGGATGGAAAAGCACAAGCCGCAGCGGCCCAGCACGCATCTGGACATCCGTGCATTTGCGCGCAGCGCGGGCAGCGTGGGCGGAACCCTGCCGCTGGCCGAGTTCGACCGCGTGACCCCGGACTGCGTCGGCGACATCGCGGGCGTGGAGGTGACATGGTCGGCTCGCGGCGAACTGCGGGGCGGGCGCGACCCGTCGGCCGTGCCCTGGCTGCACCTGCAGGTGCGCAGCGAACTTCCGCTGGTCTGCCAGCGCTGTCTCGAGCCGGTGGCCACGCCGGTCGCGGTGGACCAGTGGTTCCGCTTCGTGCCGGATGAAGACACCGCCGAACAGCAGGATGACGACGCCACCGAGGACCTGCTGGTCGAATCGGCCGAGTTCGACCTGCGCGCGCTGGTCGAAGACGAACTGGTGCTGGCCATGCCGCTGATCGCCAATCACGAGACCTGCCCCAGCGCTCCGCGCCTGTCGGCACAGGACGAGGGTTTCGAGCAGCCGGCCGCGCAGCCGGCACGGCCATTTGCGGCGCTTGCGCAGCTGCGGCAGCACAAAGACAAGACAGAGGAATAGTTGCGTTATACTCGTGGGCTTCGCGCCATACTGGCGTATGTTGACCAATCCCGCATGGTGCAGCGAACTGCCTGCGTGCCATGCCACAGCCAAGGAGCCGACAATGGCCGTCCAGCAAAACAAGAAATCTCCGTCCAAGCGCGGAATGCACCGTTCGCACAATGCCTTGACCGTGCCGGGCATCGCCGTCGAGCCGACCACGGGCGAGACCCATCTGCGTCACCATATCAGCCCGACCGGCTTCTATCGCGGGCGCAAGGTCGTCAAGACCAAGTCCGAAGACTGAACACGCTTTTGAGCCAGCAACCCGGTGCTATTTTGTCGGTAGCATCGGGTTTCGTTTTGTCGGGCCGTTGTGCGGGCCCGTGAACTTTCCTGGTTCGTGCTGACGCGATGACCACCATTGCCGTCGACTGCATGGGCGGTGACCATGGGGCCTCGGTCACGCTGCCGGCATGCAGGCGTTTTCTCGACCAGCATCCGCAGGCGCGGCTCGTGCTCGTGGGGTTGCCGGATGCGCTGGCAGGCATGTCCGACGCGCGCGTGACCATCGTCGCGGCCAGCGAGGTCGTGGGCATGGACGACTCGATCGAGGTCGCGTTGCGCCGCAAGCGCGATTCGTCGATGCGCGTGGCCGTGCAGCAGGTGCGCGACGGCCAGGCCCAGGCGGCGGTGTCCGCGGGCAACACCGGCGCCCTGATGGCGATCTCGCGTTATCTGCTCAAGACCTGCGATGGCATCGACCGACCGGCCATCGCGACCCAGCTTCCCAATGCCCGTGGCGGCGCCACCACCGTGCTGGACCTCGGCGCAAACGTCGATTGCGCGGCCGAGCACCTGCTGCAGTTCGCGGTGATGGGTTCGGCGCTGGTGTCGGCGCTGGGCGACGTCAACCAGCCCACGGTCGGCCTGCTCAACATCGGCGAAGAGGTCATCAAGGGCAACGACGTCATCAAGAAGGCGGGCGAACTGCTGCGGGCGGCCGGGCGGGCCGGCGACCTGAACTTCGTGGGCAACGTCGAAGGCAACGACATCTTCAAGGGTGACGTCGACATCGTGGTCTGCGACGGTTTCGTCGGCAACGTGGCGCTCAAGGCCACCGAGGGCGTGGCCGCGATGATCGGCGGCTTTCTGCGTGCCGAGTTCTCGCGCAATCCCTTGACACGGCTTGCCGGCCTGGCGGCGTATCCGGTGCTGGCCGCGTTCAAGCGACGGGTCGACCATCGGCGCTACAACGGTGCCGCATTGCTGGGATTGAAGGGCCTGGTGTTCAAGAGCCACGGCTCGGCCGACCAGCTGGCGTTCGAGCATGCGCTGGCGCGCGCGTATGATGCTGCACGTAACAACCTGCTCGATCGCGTACAGGCACGCATCACCCACGCCGCGCCCTTGCTGGCCGGCCAGGCGCCTGCTGCGTGACGGCGTGAACAGCCCCAGAACCACCATGAGACGATATTCCCGCGTCACCGGCACCGGCAGCTACCTGCCGCCACGCCGACTGACCAATGACGATCTGGCCCGGCAATTGGCCGAACAGGGCATCGAAACCAGTGACGAATGGATCGTCGAGCGCACCGGCATCAAGGCGCGCCATTTTGCGGAACCCGAGGTCTGCAGCAGCGACCTCGCGCTGCTGGCGGCGCGACCGGCCCTGGCGGCCGCCGGCCTGGACGCCAGCCAGATCGACCTGATCATCGTTGCCACCTCGACGCCCGACATGGTGTTTCCGTCGACCGCCTGCATCCTGCAGCACAAGCTCGGGGCCGAGGGCGGTGCGGCATTCGACGTACAGGCCGTGTGCAGCGGCTTCGTCTATGCGCTGAGCGTTGCCGATGCGATGATCCAGACCGGCGCGGCGAACAAGGCCCTGGTCGTGGGTGCCGAGGTGTTCTCGCGCATCCTGGATTTCAACGATCGCACCACCTGCGTGCTGTTCGGCGACGGCGCCGGTGCCGTGGTGCTCGAGGCGTCCGAGACGCCCGGCATCCTGGCCAGCGACCTGCATGCCGACGGCAAGCATGCCGGCATCCTGTGCGTGCCGGGCCATGTGTCCGGCGGCAAGGTGGTGGGTGACCCGCTGCTGAAGATGGACGGGCAGGCGGTCTTCAAGCTGGCGGTCGGCGTGCTGGAGACCTCGGCGCGGGCCGTGCTGGCCAAGGCCGACAAGTCCGCCGCGCAAATCGATTGGCTGATCCCGCACCAGGCCAACATCCGCATCCTGCAAAGTACGGCCAAGCGCCTGAAACTCGGGATGGACAAGGTCATGGTGACCGTGGACCAGCACGGCAACACCTCCGCGGCGTCGATTCCCCTGGCGCTCGATGCCGGTATTCGCGCCGGCTCCATCCTGCCGGGGCAGCTGCTGCTGCTCGAGGGCGTGGGTGGTGGATTCACCTGGGGCTCGGTGCTCCTGAACCTGTAGGGCCCCGTCCTCGCGCGTGGCGCGTGACGAGGCCCTGCCGTCCCGACATCCGGTGCGCCCCGTGTGCGCCGGAGCATGTGAAGGAAGACTCCATGAAAGCATTTGCATTTGTTTTTCCCGGCCAGGGTTCCCAGTCGGTCGGGATGCTGGACGCGTGGGGCGACGATGCCGTCGTCGCGCAAACCGTGCAGGAAGCCTCGGATGCGCTGGGCCAGGACCTGGGCCAGCTGATCCATGACGGCCCCAAGGAGGCCTTGGCGCTGACCACCAACACCCAGCCGGTGATGCTGGTCGCGGGCGTGGCCGCCTATCGCGTGTGGATGGCGCGTACCGGCATCGCGCCGGTGGCGGTGGCCGGGCACTCGCTGGGGGAATACGCGGCGCTGGTCGCCTCCGGCGTGCTGACGATGAGCCAGGCGGCGCCGCTGGTGCGCCTGCGTGCGCAGGCCATGCAGGAGGCGGTGCCGGTGGGGCAGGGCTCCATGGCCGCGGTTCTCGGCCTGTCGTCGGACAAGGTCGTGGCATGCTGCGCGCGCGTGCAGGCGAGCTTCGGCGCGGATTCGGCCGAAGTGGTCGAGGTCGCCAACTTCAACGATCCCGGCCAGACCGTGATCTCCGGCAGCAAGCTGGGGGTGGAGCGGGCCTGCGAGGCGCTCAAGGCAGAAGGCGCGCGGCGTGCGATGCTGCTGCCGGTGTCGGCGCCGTTCCATTGCAGCCTGATGCAACCGGCGGCCGAGAAACTGCGCGCGGCGCTGGACGCGCTCGAACTGCAGGCACCGCAGATCACCCTGGTCAACAATGTCGACGTGGCCGTCGAGGTCGATGCCGATCGTATCCGCGACGCCTTGTACCGGCAGGCGTTCGGCGCGGTGCGCTGGGTCGAGTGCATCCAGGCGATCAAGGCGCGGGGTGTGCAGCATATCGTCGAATGTGGCCCGGGCAAGGTGCTGGCGGGCATGGTGGCGCGTATCGACGCCGGCCTGACCGGCTTGTCGATATACGATCCATCGACCGTCCAACTCGCGCAACAGGCGCTGGAAGGAGAAGCAGCATGAGTGAAACCGTTACTGCCCAGCAGGTGGCGCTGGTCACCGGCGCGTCGCGCGGCATCGGCCGTGCGATTGCGCTGGCATTGGCACAGCAGGGATATGCCGTCGTCGGAACCGCGACGTCGGCGGCGGGCGCGGCCGCGATCGGCGAGGCCTTGTCGGCATTCGCCGGTTGTGCTGGCGAGGTGCTCGACGTCAACGATGCCGCCGCGGGCGAGGCCCTGGTCTCCCGCGTGGTGCAGCAACACGGCGGTCTGCAGGTGCTGGTCAACAACGCCGGCATCACGCGCGACATGCTGGCCATGCGGCTCAAGGACGAGGATTGGGACGCAGTGCTCGACACCAACCTGAAGGCGGTCTTCAGGATGAGCCGGGCCGTCATGCGCATCATGATGAAGCAGCGCTACGGCCGCATCGTCAACATCACGTCGGTCGTCGGGGCCTCGGGTAATCCGGGCCAGAGCAACTACGCCGCCGCCAAGGCCGGCGTGGCAGGCATGACGCGTGCGCTGGCGCGTGAACTCGGTTCGCGCAACATCACGGTGAACTGCATTGCGCCCGGCTTCATCGCCACCGACATGACGGCGTCGCTGGCGCCCGAGCAGCAGAAGGCCTTGCTCGACCAGATCCCGCTGGGACGGCTGGGTCAGCCCGAGGAAGTGGCCCATGCCGTGGCCTATCTGGCCTCGCCGCATGCGGCCTACGTGACGGGGCAGGAACTGCACGTCAATGGCGGCATGTACATGTAGGATGTGTCGCGGTTTTCTCGCCGGGTCGTCTGGCCGGCGGCCATCGGGGGCGCAAGTGCCCAAGGTGGCTAAAATCACAGATTCTTTTACAACCCTTTGAGGGACTCCATGAGCGATATTGAAGCGCGTGTCAAAAAAATCATTGCAGAACAACTCGGCGTCGAAGAGTCGCAAGTCACCAACGAGAAGGCCTTCGTGGCCGACCTGGGTGCCGATTCGCTGGACACGGTTGAGCTGGTGATGGCTCTTGAAGACGAGTTCGGCATCGAGATCCCGGATGAAGACGCCGAGAAGATCACGACCGTGCAGAACGCCATCGATTACGCGAACACCCACCAGAAGGCATGATCCTGCTGCTCGCCCGGTGGTGCCAGCATCGGCCGGGTGGGGGCGTGGCGACAGCGTCGCCGCACCGCAGGAATCGTCGCGCCATGTGTCCGTCCCGGATGCGGTTTCGCAGGCGAAGTTTCGCCATCAACCATAGGTTTTGAATCTCATGTCCCGTCGTCGCGTTGTCGTCACCGGTCTTGGCTGTGTCAGCCCCGTAGGAAACACGGTTGCCGATGCCTGGTCGAATCTGTTGGCCGGCAAGTCGGGCATCGGCGCGATCTCCAAGTTCGATGCGTCGAGTTATGCGTGCAGGATTGCCGGCGAGGTGCGCGACTTCGACCTGGAGTCGTACATCCGGGCCAAGGAAGCGCGCACGATGGATACCTTCATCCATTACGGCATCGCGGCCGCGGCGCAGGCCGTTGCCGACTCCGGGCTTCCCACCGGCGAAGCGCTGGACGAGGAGATGGCCACCCGCATCGGCTGCGTGATCGGCTCGGGCATCGGCGGCCTGCCGATGATCGAGGCGACACACGAGGAACTGCGCGGGCGGGGTCCGCGGCGGATCTCGCCGTTCTTCGTTCCCGCGTCCATCATCAACATGATCTCCGGCCATGTGTCGATCCGGTTCGGCTTCAAGGGGCCGAACCTGGCGATCGTCACCGCATGCACCACCGGACTGCACAGCATCGGTGAAGCCGGTCGCATGATCGAATACGGCGACGCCGACGTGGTGGTTGCGGGCGGATCGGAGGCGACCGTCTCGCCGCTGGGCATCGGCGGGTTTGCCGCGATGCGCGCGATGTCGACGCGCAACGACGATCCGGCCACGGCATCACGACCCTGGGACCGCGACCGCGACGGTTTCGTGCTCGGTGAAGGCGCCGGCGTGATGGTGCTCGAGGAACTCGACCACGCACGCGCTCGCGGCGCCAAGATCTACGCCGAACTGGCCGGCTACGGCATGAGTGCCGACGCGGGCCACATGACCGCGCCCAACATGGATGGGCCGCGGCGGGCCATGCTCAATGCGATGCGCAATGCGGGCGTGAATGCCGATCAGGTCGACTACCTCAATGCCCATGGCACGTCGACGCCGCTGGGCGACATCAACGAGTCGAATGCGATCAAGGCGGCACTGGGTGACCATGCGCACAAGATCGTCGTCAACTCGACCAAGTCGATGACCGGCCACCTGCTCGGTGGCGCCGGCGGTATCGAATCGGTATTCACGGTGCTGGCGATGCACCACCAGAAGAGCCCCCCGACCATCAACATCTTCAACCAGGACCCGGAGTGCGACCTGGATTACTGCGCGAACACCGCGCGCGACATGAAGATCGACGTGGCGCTGAAGAACAACTTCGGATTTGGCGGGACCAACGGGACGCTTGTCTTCCGTCGCGTCTGAGCCTGCTGCCGGCAGACCGCATCGTGACCGAGCTGTCTGAACCCGGCGCCCAGCCCCTGGCCGCACCACCGGCGGTCGAATACCCGTTGTCGCAGCCACGGCTGCTGCGCGTGCTGGCGCGGTTCGCCTGGGCGCTGGTCGTGGTCATCGACGGGTACTGGCTCGTCGTGGCGCCGGCCGGCGATTGGCGGCCCTGGGCCGGAACCGTCGTGACCGCCTGCGCGGGCTGGCTGGCGTGGCGCGTTGGCCCGATGACGCAGTCCGGCATGCTGGCATGGGACGGCGCCGCATGGTACTGGGAATATTCCGGCTCGCGGCTGCCGGGGCAGCCGCTGGTCCACCTCGATCTGCAGTCCGGCCTGCTCCTGCGTTTCTCGTCCGATGCCGGACCGGCCGCCCACTGGTTGTGGCTCGACCGTGCCTCCCGTCCCGGTCATTGGCTGGCGCTGCGGCGTGCCGTGCATGGGTCGGTGCGCCGGGCTGTCGCCTCGGGCCGCGGAACCGCCAGACAGGCCGCCGTTCCATGACGCAGGGGCCGGGCGAGACCGGGGAGGCGAGCGGCGCGCCGGCCGCATCGGACAGCGACCGGGAACTGGTCGAGCGCACCGTGGCCGGCGACCAGCGCGCCTACGAGTTGCTGGTGCTCAAGTACCAGCGGCGCATCCAGCGCCTGATCGGCCGCATGGTGCGCGACGTCGACCTGGTCGAGGACATTGCACAGGAGACCTTCATTCGGGCCTACCGGGCGTTGCACCAGTTCCGCGGCGACGCGCAGTTCTACACCTGGCTGTACCGCATCGCCGTCAACACCGCGAAGAAGGCGCTGATGGATCTCAAGCGCGATCCGACGGTTTCCGAGGCCGCCTGGCGCACAAGTGACGACGACGATGAAACTTCCCGCCCGGGAAACGAACCAATAGCAGATGAAACGCCCGAATCGGTGCTGGCGGCCAAGGAAATCGGAGCCGTCGTCAACGCCGCCATGGAGGCCTTGCCGTCGGATCTGCGGGAAGCCGTGATCCTGCGCGAGATCGAGGGTTTGACGTACGAAGAGATAGCAGCAGCCATGAATTGTCCGATCGGCACCGTGCGGTCGCGTATTTTTCGGGCACGGGAGGCAGTGTCGGCGCGGATCAGACCGCTGCTGGAGAAGCAGGGCGGCAAGCGCTGGTGATCGATAGCGAGGAATCGGGATATGCAAGACGACGAGCGTGAACATTTGGAGCGGATATCCGCGCTGGCCGATGGGCAACTGGCCGGCGACGAGTTCCTGCGCGCGATGGAATGGGTCGCGTCATCGGAGCAGGCGCGCGCGAGCTGGCATGCCTACCATGTGATCGGAGACGCGCTGCGCAGCGTCGAGTCGAACGATTGCAGCCGTGACCGGGCGTTTGCCGCGCGGGTCTGCGAGCGGCTGACGCAGATCGACCCGGTCGGCCTGCAGGCCGACGCCGCGTCTGCGCCGGGGCGGCCGACACCCGCGCACGCCCCGGTGGTGGCCGACGTTGCGGTGCCTGGCGCCAACGATGCCGTGTTGCGCTGGAAATGGCTGACCGCTGCCGCCTCGCTGATGGCCGTGGCGGTGCTCGGCTGGCATCTGGGCCAGACCGGAGCCGGCGGCGCATCGACGCAACTGGCCGTTGCGCCGCCAGCCGCCGCCACGGCGGACACCGTGGCGGCGGCGGCGTCGGAACCGGCGGTGATGCTGCGCGATCCGCGGCTGGACGAGCTTCTGGCCGCCCATCGCCGCTTCGGCGGTACCTCGGCGTTGCAGATGCCGGCCGGCTTCCTGCGCAATGCGACCTTCGAGCAGTCGGGACGTTGACGCGTATGCCTGTGCATGTCCCTTGGCGTACCGTGGCCTCCCAGGTCGCGGCGGTCGCGTCGCTGGTGCTGGTGTCGCTGGCGCCCGCGCTCGCCCAGGCGCCGGCTTCGC